>NZ_DBFZUT010000012.1:0-56055 GCF_048519415.1 Faecousia sp.
GTCGCTAGGGAACCTCTGAATAAATCGGCTGCGGCGCTCAGCGGGGCTTTCGCCCCAACTTATCGGTTTGAAAATCTTGAAATACACAAAGTATTCCTGCAATTTCCAAACCTCAATTTGGAACAAAATCCCTCGCTGACCGCTCTTGCATTTTAATCAGAGGTTCCCTAGAAATGCAGGGAAGGGGCATGCCCCTCCCGGCGCGGCACTGCCGTTCGGAACAGGCCATCATGAAAATGTCACGCACCCCCGACTTGTCATTGCGAGGAGGCGCAGCCGACGTGGCAATCTCGGGAAGGCACTGCCGATATACACAGAGTGCCGCCGAACGCGATCGCTACCAAATTTGACTGTAGCGGCGCTCAGCGAGCGCCATGCAGACCGGCAATGATCATGGCATAAATTCAGCGGTGCAAGGTTCTCAGATTTGTCATTGCGAGGGGGCTTCGCGCCCGTGGCAATCTCGGGAAGGCACTGCCGATATACACAGAGTGCCGCCGAACGCGATCACTACCAAATTTGACTGTAGCGGCGCTCAGCGAGCGCCCGGTAGGAAGTAATTCAACCGCAGGAGAGCGCTGGTGCACCACAGCACTCCCCTGACGTGTCATTGCGAGGAGCGAAGCGACGTGGCAATCTCGCAGAACTGAGCCGGATCCCAGGAAGACTATCGGCGAAATCGTGACTGCCTTCCCGAGATTGCACCCCAAGGGCACTTCCTCGCGCTTCGCGCTCAGGGCGCCACGTCGGCCGTTGGCCTCCTCGCAATGACAAATCGGAAGCGTTTGCCATTTTGACGGTGGCTTGTACGGACTGTAAGTGCGCCGCCGGGCCCGGCTGTCCGCTCCCCTACAATGGCGTGTGCGATCAACGTGACGGCCTTCCCGAGATTGCCACGGGCGCGGAGCGCCCTCGCAATGACAAGTCGGGGGCTATCTCCCGATTTCGGATTCCTCACTCCCCGCTGAACTCTCTGCAATACGGCCGCAGCTCGCACCGGTCGCAGTGCGGACTGCGCGCCGTACACACCTCGCGGCCGAACAGGACGATCCGGTGGCAGAAATCCGAGCTTTCTTCCGGCGGGAGGATGGCGCGCAGCTGCCGCTCGACCTTCTCCGGCTCCTTGCCGCGGGCCAGCCCGAGGCGGTTTGCGATGCGGATGCAGTGCGTGTCGCACACGACGGCCGGCTTGCCGTAGAGGTCGCCCAGCAGCAGGTTGGCCGTCTTCCGCCCGACGCCGGGCAGTCGCAGGAGCTGCTCCATCGTGTCCGGCACGCGCCCGCCGTACTCGTCGCGGAGCATCCGGCAGGCCGCCACGATGTCCTGCGCCTTGTGGCGGAAGAAGCCGCACGAACGCACATACGCCTCCACCTCAGCAACGTCAGCCTCCGCGAAGGCCTCGAGCGTCGGGAAGCGCGCGAAAAGCGCGGGCGTGACCTGATTGACGCGCGCGTCCGTGCACTGCGCCGAAAGGCGCACCGAGATCATCAGCTCGTAGTCCTTCCCATAGTGCAGCGCGCAAAGCGCGTCCGGATACCGCTCCCGCAGCGCCGCAATGATCGCCGCGACCTTTTCCTCCATGCCGATCCCTCCGTTTCGTTTGCAGCAATTATAGCATAGTTTGCGGGGAAAAGCCAGTCCGTCGCGCACTGCAGGGGCCCGGCTGTCCGCCGCCCTGCAGCATTGCCCGCTCCGTTCTGGACATTCTCCTCAAAATGCGGTATAATATCAGGAACAAGCTTTCGGGAATTTGAGGTGATCGCATGTACCAGCCGCTGGCAGACGAGCTGCGGCCGACGACGCTCGACGACGTTTACGGGCAGGAGGAAATTCTCGGCGAGGGTAGGATGCTCCGCCGGATGATCGAGTCCGGCCGCGTGCCGAACCTGATCTTCTACGGCCCGAGCGGCACGGGTAAGACGACCGTCGCCAACATCATCGCTGCCGCCACGCAGCGCACCCTCTATAAGCTCAACGCCACGACGGCCTCCACGGCCGACATCCGGGAGATCGTCTCCCAGCTCGACACCTTCATGGCCCCGAACGGCGTCCTGCTCTACCTCGACGAGATCCAGTCGTTCAACAAAAAGCAGCAGCAGTCCCTGCTCGAGCACATCGAAAACGGCAAGATCACGCTCATCGCCTCCACGACCGAAAATCCGTATTTCTATATTTTCAACGCCATCCTCAGCCGCTGCACGGTCTTCGAGTTCAAGCCCATCTCGCCCGCGGCCGCTGAGAAGGCCGTCCGCCGCGCCGTGGACTATCTGGCAAAAAAGGAGCAGCTCGCCGTCACGGCGGAGCCGGGTGCGCTCGAGCATATCGCAAGCTCCTGCGGCGGCGATATCCGCAAGGCGCTCAACGCCGTCGAGGCCCTGTTCCTCGTCGCCAAGACCGGCGACACGAGCCTGCATATCCGCCTCGAGGACGCGAAGGCCGTCACGCAGCGCTCGGCCATGCGCTACGACCGCGAGGGAGACAATCACTATGACTGCCTCTCGGCCCTGATGAAGTCCATCCGCGGCTCGGACCCCGACGCCGCCATCCACTATCTGGCGCGCTTTCTCGAGGTCGGCGACCTGCCCGCCTGCTGCCGCCGCCTGCTGTGCTCCGCCGCAGAGGACATCGGCCTTGCCTACCCGCAGGCCATATCCATCGTCAAGGCCTGCGTCGACAGCGCCCTGCAGCTCGGCATGCCGGAGGCGCGCCTGCCGCTGGCCGACGCCGTCCTCCTGCTGGCGACGGCCCCGAAGTCCAATTCCGGCGTGCTCGCCATCGACGCCGCGCTGGCGGACGTCCGGCACGGCAAAACGGGCGTCATCCCGCGCGAGCTGCAGAACGTCCACGCCGACAGCGCCGGGCAGGAGCGCGAGCAGGGCTATCTCTACCCGCACAATTTCCCGAACCACTGGGTCCCGCAGCAGTACCTGCCGGACCTGTTAAAGGGCACGGTCTACTATCACTACGGCGACAACAAGGTCGAGCAGGCCGCCCGGCACTATTGGGACGCAATCAAAGGAGGCAGCGATGGAAATTCAGGTCGGTGATATTCTCGTGATGAAAAAGCCGCACCCATGCGGCGTGGCGCGCTGGCTCGTCCTGCGCACCGGCGCGGACCTGCGCCTGCGCTGCACCGGCTGCGGCCACGAGGTCATGAAGCCGCGCTTTCAGATTCTGCCGCGCGTAAGGTCCGTCGAGCGCGGGGAGAAGCAGGGTTAACGCGTTGCAGGGGAGGGGCAGCCGGTCCGAATCGGCAGTACGCAGCCAGGCCCGGCTGTCCGCTCCCTCTACAGCGCACGGCCGGAGGCCAGCGAATGATTCATTCTTCAGTTTTCAGTATTCATTCTTCATTTAGCACGCGGAGCGTGCGCCCCCGGCCGCCATATTCCCTATTTACAGTCGGGGGATTTTGGTGTAAAATAGAGAGGATATGTCGAAAAGGGGGATGGAGCTATGAACTGTATCCGCTGCGGGCGGCGCATTGCCGAGGGGAAGACCTTCTGCGACGAATGCGCCGGGGTCGTGCGCGAGCCGCTGCCCGACTCCCCCTACACGAGCCTGCACATCGCTCTGCCGAAGCGGACGGACCAGCCGCGGCCCGCGCGCAAGCCGGTCGAGCAGCCCGAAAAGAAAAAGCCGCGCTCCCGCCGCTACCACCGCATGGTGCGGGCGATCGTCTCGCTCGCCCTCGTGTGCGCGGTGCTGGCCGGGTGCTGCGCGTTCGGCGTTTACTACTACCTGACGCACTACCAGCGCGACCGCAACCGCCTTCGCGTGCAGGCCGAGGAGCTGGACCGGCAGGCCGCGTCCGCCGCCCAGACGGCCACGGAGCTTTCCGAGGCGCAGGACGATCTTGCCGCCGCGCAGGAGGAGCTGGCCAGTCAGGCCCGCGACATCGACCGGCTCGAGCAGCAGGTCAACACCTATCAGATGCAGGGCGCGCAGAACGAGCAGTCCCTGCGCGAGCTGCAGGAGGAGAATCTCCGCCTTGTCGACGAGAACGCCGGCTATGCCGAGCAGGTCGACGCGCTGAACGCCCAGCTCAGCAAGCTGAACAGCCGCGTGAGCACCCTGCAGGACAGCAACGCGGCCCTGCAGCAGAAATCTGCGTTTTTTGACGCGCACGTCGCCTTTGTGGAGAACGACGGCACGGATTATTATCACAATTACAGCTGCTCCTACTTCAAAAAGCAGAGCTACTGGGCCTACAGCATCAACCTCGCCATCGCGCGGGGCTATACCGCCTGTCCCTATTGCGGAGGGTGAGAAAGCGCGCGCTCCGCGCGCGAAATGAAGAATGAATACTGAAGAATGAATAATTAGGGACGGGGACGGCCCGGCGCAATGTTGGCGACTCGTAAAGGCTACCGTCAAAATGGTACGCACCGATTGCGTCTGTAGCGGCGCTCACTGCGCAGCCGTTGGCGGCTTTGCCGCCTTACGGATGCGGCGTCCCCTTTACGGGGAGCGAGCGCCTTGTGAAGGACCATTCAACCGCGCAAGGGCACTGGTACACCGCGGCACTCCCCTGACGTGTCATTCCGAGGAGCGAAGCGACGTGGGAATCTCGTGCAGGCAGTTACGTTTTCGCCGGGAGTGCCCTGTTATCCGGCCGGGTACTGCGAGATTGCCACGTCGGCCGTTGGCCTCCTCGCAATGACAATTCGAAACCCTTGCATGTTCGGCGATGCCGCTCAACAACCTGTGACTGCCAAAGGCGCTTACTAAGCGCCGCTACAGACGCAATCGGTTTTCACGTTTTATCGCCGGCCCTGTACGAGCTGCAAGTGCCTTCCCGAGATTGCCACGTCGCTTCGCTCCTCGCAATGACAATTGGGGGGCCGGTACCGTTTTAACGGCAGCCTGTTTCTTGCGCAGGTGCTGCGCCGGGCGAGGCATGCCTCGCCCCTACAATGTGAAATAACATGTGTACATCCTGCATTTGCAGGTTAAGCTATTGAAATACCAGACAAGGGGGAGGACCCTCCCCGGAACAGAGAGGAAATTTGGCATGGCGGTAAAATATGTATTTGTTCTCGGCGGCGTTGTCTCCGGCCTCGGCAAGGGGATCACGGCCGCTTCGCTCGGCAGGCTGCTCAAGGCGCGCGGCTATGCCGTGACGATGCAGAAGTTCGACCCCTATATCAACGTCGACCCCGGCACGATGAACCCGATCCAGCACGGCGAGGTGTTCGTCACGGACGACGGCGCGGAGACCGACCTGGATCTCGGCCACTATGAGCGCTTCATCGACGAGCGCCTGACGCGCGTTTCGAACGTGACGTCCGGCCGCGTGTATCGCACGGTGCTCGAGCGCGAGCGCCGCGGCGACTTCGGCGGGGGCACGGTGCAGGTCATCCCGCACATCACCAACGAGATCAAGCGCCGCTTCTATCGCGGCGAGGACAAGATCGCCATCATCGAGGTCGGCGGCACGGTCGGCGACATGGAGAGCCAGGCCTTCCTGGAGGCCATCCGCCAGTTCCAGAATGAGGTCGGCAAGGAGAATGCCATCATCCTGCTCGTCACCCTCATCCCGTATCTCAAGGCCTCCGGCGAGATGAAGACGAAGCCGACGCAGGGCTGCGTCCGCGAGCTGCAGAGCATCGGCCTGCGGCCGGACGTGCTCGTGTGCCGCTCCGACTACCCCCTGACGCAGGACATCCGCGACAAGCTCGCCCTGTTCTGCAATGTCCGCCCGGACCATGTGCTGCAGAACCTCGACGCCAGCATTCTCTATCAGGTCCCCCTGATGATGGAGGACGAGCATCTGGCTGAGGTCGTGCTGAGCGACCTGGGCCTGCCGCAGCGTGAGCCGGATCTGACGCAGTGGCGGCAGATGTGCGACCGCTGGATGCACCCGAAGCGCCGCGTCGACATCGCCCTCGTCGGCAAGTATACGAAGCTGCACGACGCCTACCTCAGCGTCGCAGAGGCGCTGCGCCACGCCGGTGTGGCAAACGACGCCCATGTGGAGATCCACTGGATCGACTCCGAGACCATCACGCCGGAGAATGTCGGCGAAATTCTGGGCGATATGTCCGGCATCATCGTCCCCGGCGGCTTCGGCAGCCGCGGCATCGACGGCATGATCGAATCCATCCGCTATGCCCGTGAGCACCGCATCCCCTTCCTCGGCCTGTGCCTCGGCATGCAGCTTGCCATTGTCGAATTCGCACGCCACGTCGTCGGCCTGCCCGAGGCGCACAGCATCGAGCTCATGCCCGACACGCCCGATCCCGTCATCCATCTGATGGCTGACCAGAAGGGCGTTCTGGACATCGGCGGCACGCTCCGCCTCGGCTCGTACCCCTGCCGTTTGGACCCGGATTCCCGCGCCTTTGAGCTCTATGGCGAGCCGCTCATCCACGAGCGCCACCGCCACCGCTACGAGGTCAACAACGACTACCGCACCGCGCTGACGGACGCCGGTATGCGCCTGTGCGGCATGTCGCCGGACGGCCGCATCGTCGAGATGCTCGAGCTGCCGGATCATCCGTATTTCCTCGCCACGCAGGCCCATCCGGAGTTCAACTCCCGGCCGAACCACCCGCACCCGCTGTTCCTCGGCCTGATCTCCTCCGCCGTGCTCTACCGCAGCGAGGAGCTGTAAGAACCTCCTGCCGCCCCGTCCCTTTTCGGACGGGGCGTTTTTTTGCACAAGGCCGGTTGAGGATTTTCATGCCATGTGGTATAATGCAGGAGAAAGCGGGAGTGAACGGCGCAGAACCGGTTACGGATCGCAGGGGCGCAGCGCTTGCGCAATTAGCAGGCTGCCGTTAAAATAGCAAACGCTCCCGACTTGTCATTCCGAGGGCGCTTCGTGCCCGTGGCAATCTCGGGAAGGCACTTGCAGCCCGTACAGACCGCCGTCAAAACGGCACGCGCCGATTGCGTCTGTAGCGGCGCTCACTGCGCAGCCGTTGGCGGCTTTGCCGCCTTACGGATGCGGCGTGCCCCTTGCGGGTTGTGAGCGCCTTGCAGGTTGTAGGTTTGGTGGCACCCCGCCGACCGCACCTGCCCTTGTAGGGGAGCGGCATGCCGCTCCCGGCGACGCACTTGCAATCTGTACAAACCGCCGCCAAACTCGCACACGCTCCCGACTTGTCAGTCCGAGGAGCGACGCGACGTGGGAATCTCCTGCAACCGGTCACGTTTTCGCCGAGGCCTACTTGTTCTCCGACATGGTACTGCGAGATTGCCACGTCGGCCGTTGGCCTCCTCGCAATGACAAAGCTGACAGCCTCACGCCATAAAATCAATGCCGCAAACAATTGGAGGCCTGCATGGCGCTCACAACCCGCAATCGGTTTTCACGTTTTATCGCCGCCCTGTACGAGTCGGCAGTGCCTTCCCGAGATTGCCACGTCGCTTCGCTCCTCGCAATGACACATCAGGGTGGTGCTGTGGTGCACCAGCGCTCTCCTACGGTTGAATGTCCCTGTACAAGGCGGTCACTACCCGCAAGGGGCACGCCGCATCCGTAAGGCGGCAAAGCCGCCAACGGCTGCGCAGTGACCGCCGCTACACCCCATACTTCGGCGTTTACCATTTTAACGGCGGCCGGAGGTATCGTGTAACTTTCCATTTCCCACTCGCACACGCTATGCCATGAAAATAAACAATCTATCAAATACGGAGGAAAAACTTATGTACTGTGTCCGCAAGGTTCTGGAGGATCTCTGGTGGGTCGGCGGGAATGACCGCAGACTTGCCATGTTCGAGGGCGTTTACGCCGTTCCGAACGGGGTTTCCTACAATTCCTATCTGCTGCTCGACGACAAGACCGTCCTGTTCGACACGGTCGATCCGTCGGTCAGCAAGGTATTCTTCGAGAACGTCGACCACGTTCTGGCCGGGCGCAAGCTCGACTACCTTGTCATCCACCACATGGAGCCGGACCACTCCGGCACGGTCAGCGAGGTGCTGCTGCGCCATCCGGAGACCGTCATCGTCTGCAGCGACCGCATCCGCGCCATGCTGCAGCAGTTCCGCGGCGGCGTCGCCCCGCAGAATGCCTTCCACCTCGTCAAGGAGGGCGACACCTTCGAGACCGGCCACCACACGCTCACGTTCCTGAGCGCCCCGATGGTCCACTGGCCGGAGGTCATGGTCAGCTACGACCTGACGACGCGCACGCTGTTCTCGGCCGACGCCTTCGGCACGTTCGGCGCGATCAACGGCGCGCTGTTCGCCGATGAGGTCGACTTCTTCCGCGACTATGTGGACGAGGCCCGCCGCTATTACTGCAACATCGTCGGCAAATACGGCACGCAGGTGCAGGCCCTGCTCAAGAAGGCCTCCACGGTCCAGATCGACCGCATCTGCCCCCTGCACGGCTTCGTCTGGCGCAAAAACATCGGCGAATTCATCGACCGCTACGTCCACTGGAGCACCTATACCCCGGAGGAGCAGGGCGTCATGATCGCCTACGCCTCCGTCTACGGCGGCACGGAGAACGCGGCCGAGCTGCTGTCCGTCCGCCTGCGCGAGCGCGGCGTGAAGACCGTCATGTTCGACGTCTCCGTCACCCCGGCGTCCGACATCATCGCCGCCGCCTTCCGCTGGAGCCACCTCGTCTTTGCCGCGCCGACGTATAATGCGGGCATCTTCGTCACGATGGAGAACCTGCTGCACGACATCGTCGCGCACAATCTGCAGAACCGCACCGTCGCCCTCATCGAGAACGGCTCGTGGGCCCCGACGTCCGGCAAGCACATGCGCGACCTGCTCGGCAAGCTGAAGAACGTCACCATCCTCGACCAGCAGCTGACCATCCGCTCCGCCATGGCCGAGAGCCAGAGCGCGCAGCTGGGCGCGCTGGCGGACGCCCTGTGCGCCACGCTGCCGCAGCCGCAGGTGCACGCCTCCGAACCCGGCACGGTGGACAATCAGGCGATGTTCGCCCTGTCCTACGGCCTGTTCGTCCTGAGCGCCCGCGAGGGGGAACGCGACAACGCCTGCATCATCAACACGGCCGCGCAGGTCACGGACACGCCCAAGCGCATCTCCATCACGGTCAACAAGCAGAACCTGACGCATGACATGATCCTGAAGACCGGCGTGTTCAACCTGTCCGTCCTCTCGCAGGATGCCTCGTTCGCGCAGTTCCAACAGTACGGCTTCCGCAGCGGCCGCGACACGGCCGACAAGTTCGACGGCGCGGAGGCGGTCCGCACGGCCAACGGCCTGCGCTATGAGCCGGCCGGTACGAACGCCGTCCTCTCCGGCAAGGTCATCCAGATGCTCGACTGCGGCACGCACACCCTGTTCCTCGCCGAGGTCACGGAGGCCTGCGTCCTGTCCGCTGTCCCGTCTGCGACGTATGCCTACTATTTCGAGCACATCAAGCCGAAGCCCCAGCCCGCCGCCGAGAAGAAGACCGGCTTCGTCTGCAAGATCTGCGGCTATGTCTACGAGGGCGAGACGCTCCCGGCGGACTATATCTGCCCGCTGTGCAAGCACGGCGCGGAGGATTTTGAGCCCCTGAAATAATACAGGAATATAGATCGCCCGTCCGCAGCCCAAAAGCTGCGGACGGGCGTTTTTCCTATTGCGGAGAGATGCCGTGACTCTCCCTCCCCGGCATCGCCCTTGGCTCTCCCTCTGGGAGAGCTGTCACCGAAGGTGACTGAGAGGGCTTTGCAGGCACTGCCGACAGGTTCAGGCCATCGCTAAAATGGCATGCACCTCCGATTTGTCATTGCGAGGAGGGCGCAAGCCCGACGTGGCAATCTCATGCAGGCACTTCTGAATGGCAATCGCAATGAAAGGGAGAATGGAGTTTCCCTCTCAGGCGGCTGCGCCGCCAGCTCTCCCAAAGGGAGAGCCAAGCTATGCGGTTCCTTCCCCGGCGGCTGCGCCTTTATCGCGGCATGGCGGGGACGGCGTCCATATCCTGCCGGAGGTTCGAATCGGAGATGAGCTTCCGCGGGCACACGGCCGCGCAGCGGCCGCAGGAGACGCACTTGGAATAGTCGATGACGGCGAGGTTGTTGACGACGTGGATGGCGTCGAACTCGCACTGCTTTTCGCACAGGTGGCAGCCGACGCAGCCCATGTCGCACTCGCGGCGGGTATAGGCGCCGCGCTCGTGGTTCGAGCAGGCAATGACGATATCGGCGTCGTAGGATACGGGGACGATGACCTTGCGCGGGCACACGGCGGCGCACTGCAGGCAGCCGGTGCACTTTTCGGGATCGACCTTCGCCACGCCGTCCACGACGTGGATGGCGTCAAAGCGGCAGACCGAGACGCACGAGCCGAAGCCGAGGCAGCCGCTCGGGCAGGCCGAGGGGCCGTTGCCGCCGACGAACATGGCCGAGCGGCAGTCGTGGATGCCGTCGTAGCGGGCCTTGGCGGTGTGGTGACCGCGGCAGCGGACCATGGCGACGACACGCTCGGTCTTTGCGGCCGTGACGCCCATGACGGCGGCCATCCGGTCGGCAGAGGCCTGACCGCCCGCGACGCACAGGCCGATCTCCGCGCGGCCCTCGAGCACGGCCTGCGCATAGGCCTGGCAGCCTGCGAAGCCGCAGCCGCCGCAGTTCGCGCCGGGCAGGGCCTCGACGAGCTTCGGCAGGCGCTCGTCCGTCTTCACGGCGAAGACCTTCGAGGCAATGGCGAGCACCGCGCCGAACACGGCGCCCATGATGCCGAGCACCAGCACGGCATAGAGAATTTCTTTCATGACTCGCCCTCCTTACCCGAATACCTTGAAGCCGGAGAAGCCCATGAACGACAGGGCCAGCAGACCGGCGGCCAGCAGCGCGATCGGGAAGCCGCGGAAGGCCTTCGGGCAGTCGCAGTCCTCCAGGCGCTCGCGCACGGAGGAGAACAGCAGAATGGCCACGGTGAAGCCGATGCCGCCCGTGATGCCGTAGACCAGAGACTCGACGAAGTTATAGCCGTCCTGAATGTTCAGCAGGGCCACGCCGAGGACGGCGCAGTTCGTCGTGATGAGGGGCAGGTAGATGCCCAGCGCCTGATACAGCGCGGGGACGGCCTTCTGCAGGAACATCTCGACGAGCTGCACGAGGGCGGCGATGACGAGGATGAACACGACGGTCTGCATGTACACGAGATTCAGCGGCACGAGCAGGAACTCATTGACGGCCCAGGTGGCCGCCGAGGCGATGCCCATGACGAACGTGACGGCGATGCCCATGCCGAGGGCGGTGTCCTGCTTTTTCGACACGCCCATGAACGGGCAGATGCCCATGAACTTCACAAGGATGAAATTCTCGGCGAGAATGGCGTTCAGCGCGATGGTGAACAGGGAGATGAATACGCTCATTTTGCTTCAGCCTCCTTCTTGGCGGCCTTCTCGGCCAGATGGCGGTTGAACCACTGCGTGAAGGCGATGAGGCAGGCCAGCGTCAGGAAGCCGCCGACCGGCAGGATCATCAGCATGGCCGGGTACTGCGACGGCAGGATGCGCACGCCGTCGGCCGAGAGGACGCCCTTGCCGAACGTGCCGCTGCCGAGCAGCTCGCGGATGACGCACATGCACACAAGGGCCACGGTGTAGCCGATGCCCTGCGTCAGGCCGTCGACGGCGGAGGCCAGCACGCCGTTCTTTGAGGCGAAGGCCTCGGCGCGGCCGAGGATGATGCAGTTGACGACGATGAGCGGGATGAACACGCCGAGGCTCTTGGACAGGGCCGGGAGATAGGCCTGCAGCAGAAGGTCGATGATGGTGACGAAGCCCGCGATGACGACGATGTAGGCCGCGATGCGGATCTTATCCGGAATGACCTTGCGCAGCATGGAGATGACGACGTTCGAGCAGATGAGGATCAGCGTGACGGACAGGCCCATGCCGAGGCCGTTGAACAGGGTCGTCGTGATGGCCATGGTCGAGCACATGCCCAGCAGCTGGCCCACGACGGGGTTATTGGTCAGGAGCCCCTCGCGGAGCTGTTTTTTAAAATTCATTTCTGCACCTCCCCGGCATAGGCCAGCGCTGCGTTCACGGCGCGGGTGACGGCGCGGGATGTGACGGTCGCGCCGGTCAGGGCGTCGATGTCGCCGCCGTCTTTGCTGACGGCCAGCTCGCCGGTCTTGCCGGCAAACTGGGCGCGGAAGTCCTCGCGCGTGCAGTTCGCGCCGAGCGAGGCCGTCTCGGAATGGGAGATGATGGCCACGCCCGTGACCTTGTTTTCGTTGTCGACGCCGACCATGAGGTCAATGGCCCCGCCGAAGCCGTTCGTCGTCAGGCGGACGACGGTCCCGGCGTCCCCGGCGCTCCACGCGGCCGTCACGCCGGTGGCGGCCTGCGCGTCCGACACGGGAAGCTCCGTATAGTCGTCCGCGGCGAGGACCTGCGTCATGGCGGAGCGGGCGGCCTCGGCCGTGTGCTCGGCGATGGTGTCGGCCGTCAGGTAGTTGACAAAGGCCAGCAGGCCCGCGACGATGACGGTGATGAGAAAGAGCGTCAGCGTCAGCCGCAGGACATAGGCGGCCGTGCTTTGCGGTTTTGTCATGCTTCGGCACCGCCCTTCTTCTGCTTTTTCTGCCTGACTGCGCCGAAGCGCTTCGGCACGCCGATGCGGTCAAAGAAGCCGACGCAGCAGTTCATGATGAGGATGGCGTAGGACACGCCCTCAACATAGGAGCCGAAGTAACGGAACAGGAACGTCAGCACGCCGCAGCCGACGCCGTAGACGATCTGGCCGCCGTGCGTGACGGGCGAGGTCGTGTAGTCCGTGGCCATGAACCACGCGCCGAGCATCAGGCCGCCGGACAGCACCTGCACGAGCATCCAGTCCAGCCGGGCCGCGCCGCCGCGCGGGAACAGGAAGGCCAGCACCGCGACCGTGCCGAGGTAGGCAAGCGGGATGCGGGCCGAGATGACGCGACGGACGAGCAGGTAGATGCCGCCCAGAAGCAGCAGCATGGCCGAGACCTCGCCGAGCGAGCCGCCGGTGCGGCCGAGGAAGAGGTCGAGCACGCTGGCCTCCGGCATGGCGCCCACATGGAGGCTCGCCATCGGGGTCGCGGCGGTCAGGCCGTCGAGCGAGGCCGTCGTGGGGTTCGAGAACGCGGGGACATGCACGCCGGAGCGCACCCAGGTGTTCATGAACAGCGGCCAGCTGAACAGGAAGGCGCGGGCCGCAAGGGCAGGGTTGACGATGTTTGCGCCGATACCGCCGAACAGCTGCTTCACAACGACAATGGCGAAGAAATCGCCGATGAGGATCGTCCAGAACGGCAGCGTGACCGGGCAGACAAAGGCGACGAGGATGCCCGTGACCACGGCGGAGAGGTCGCCCGTGGTATTGTCCTTCTTCATGATGCGGCGGTAGGCCCACTCGAAGAACACGCAGCCCGCGACGGACAGGGCCGTGAGCGTCAGGGCGCGCGCGCCGAAGAACACGATCGCGCCGATGAGGGCGGGCAGCAGGGCGATGCACACATCGAGCATGATGCGGCGGGTGGAATTCGGGCTGTGCGCATGCGGCGAGGAGGAGAGCGTCAGCTTCAGGGCTTCTTCGTTCATTTCGCGGCGGCCTCCTTCTTTGCTTTTTCACGGGCGGCGGCGTCGCGCACGAGCTTTTTGCCGGTGCGGAAGCTCTGCACGAGCGGGATGCCCGCCGGGCAGCCGTAGGCGCACGAGCCGCACTCGATGCAGTCCATGACGTGCAGCTCGTCCAGCCGCTCCAGATCGCCGCGGTTCACGGCGCGGTGCAGGAACAGCGGCATGAGGTGCATGGGGCAGGCCTCGACGCACTTGCCGCAGCGGATGCAGTGGGGGTTGGGCGTCTCGTGGCGGTCCTTGTCGCTGTAGCACGTCAGGGCGTTGTTGCCCTTGATCGTAGCGGTGCGCAGGGTATACTGCGCGATGCCCATCATCGGGCCGCCGCACAGGACCTTGTAGGGGGGCAGGGCGAAGCCGCCCGCCGCCTCGACGAGGTCGGAATAGGCCGTGCCGATGGGGGCCAGGAAGTTGCCGGGCTTTGCGATGGCGCTGCCCGTGACGGTCACGGCGCGGCGCACGAGCGGCAGGCCGAGATAGACAGCGTCGTAGATGGCGGCGCAGGTCGCGGCGTTGAACACGGCGCAGCCGACGTGGGCGGGCAGGCCGCCGGGGGGCACGCAGCGGCCCGTGACGGTCTGGATGAGCTGCTTTTCCGCGCCCTGTGGGTAGCGGACGTGCAGCGGCAGCAGCTCGATGCCGCTGCCCAGCACGGCGGAGATGGCCGCGATGGCTTCGGGCTTGTTCTGCTCGATGCCGATGGCGGCGCGCTTCGGCTGCAGGATCTGCAGGACGACGCGCAGGCCGCCGACGACGCGCTCGGGCGTTTCGCGCATCAGGCGGTCGTCGGACGTGATGTAGGGCTCGCACTCCGCGCCGTTGACGATGACGGTGTCGACCTTGCCGAGGCCGGAGGAGAGCTTGACGGACGTGGGGAAGCCCGCGCCGCCCATGCCGGTGATGCCGGCCTCGCGGATGACGGCGATGAGGTCCTCGGCGCTCATGGCGGCGACGGCCTCGGGGTCCCGCGGCTTGACCGTGGGGCAGAGCGTGTCGCGGCCGTCGGACTCGATGACGATGGCCGTCTGCAGGTTCCCGCCCGGATGGGGCCGGGCCTCGATGGCCGTGACCGTGCCGGACACGGAGGCGTGGACGGGGACGCAGAGGCCCTGGCCGTCGCCGATCTTCTGGCCGACGGTCACGCGGTCTCCGACTTTGACGAGCGGCTGGCAGGGCGCGCCGATGTGCTGGGACATGGCGACGGAGACGACGCTCGGGTGCAGCGGGACGATGGCTGCCTCGCGCGAAAGCTCCTTATAGCCCTTTGGATGGACGCCGCCGAAAAAGGCTCGTTTCAAGGGTGTACCACCTCAGTTCATGAAGTTCCGGAATCGGGCGGGCACAAAAAGACCCGCCGCAAAGATTCTGTTCTGCGCCGGCCTGTCAAAAAATCCCTTCGGACTTTTCGCTGCTTTCAGGATCGCAAACTCAATTTTTGCAGCATGCTTTTGCAATTCTGCCGCTGCGGCGGGTGATCAAGCGCGAAAGGGCACCCTGACGGTTTCCTTTCCCACTTTTCTTCCCTCCGAAACGTTCGGCTAAGCAGGTTTTTTTGATAGTCTGACTGCGTACTTCAATATACCACACCGGGCCGGAAAAATCTATGGGTATTTTCTCACTTTGTTGATTTTTTTGCGGATTTTCGCAGATTCAATCCGGAAATATTTATATAAAAATACCGAAAAGAAGAGAATGGGAGAGCGTGGAAAATCGAAAATGGAAAGTGGAAAGTTTTGCAAGGCTGTCAGTCGTGTGTTGTAGGGGAGCGGCACGGAAATGAATGAATCCTGAAGACTGAAAAATGAAGAATGCGGAAAGCCTCCGGCCTTGTCATTGCGAGGCCCCGAAGGGGCCGTGGCGCCCTGAGCGCGAAGCGCGAGGAAGTGCCCTTGGGGTGCAATCTCGGGAAGGCAGCTGCGTTTTCGCCGATGGCTTTCCTGTGATCTGGTCGGGTACTGCGAGATTGCCACGTCGGCCTGCGGCCTCCTCGCAATGACAAATCGGGGGCAATCGCCATTTTAACGCTGCCCCGTACCAGCCTCAGGTGCGTCGCCGGGCCGGGCTGTCCCTGCGTGTTACATGCTTTGCGCGGGCTTTTTCCGCGTGAACAGCAGCGCGGCGAGGACGGCGAGGACGCCGCCCGTGAGCTTGGCCGCGATGACGGGGCCGAGCATGGCCGCGTCGTAGCCTGCCGTGAAGCCGAGGTGGTCGCCGAAGACGAAGGCCGCCGGGACGGCGAAGGCGATGTTCACGATCTTGCCGCGCTCGTCCATGTCCTTCACCATGCCGAACATGGGGATGGAGTTTGCAAGGCTCGCCACGAGCCCGGCGGCGGCCGTTGCGTTCATGCCGAGCAGGCGCCCGAGGGCCGCGAGCGGGCGGCGCAGGAGCTTTGTCAGCAGAAAGACGAGCGGGAACGCGCCCGCCAGCACAAAGCCGATGCCCGCGACGGTCTGCACGCCGTCCTCCAGCGGGGCCGTGCCGGGGATGACCGTTACGCCCGTCAGCTCCGTGAAGACGGCGGCGGCCAGTCCGACCGTGATGACGGCCAGAACGCCCCGGCCGAACCACAGAAAGCCGCGGATCATCGCGCGCTCCCAGCGCCACAGGCCCAGCGCGATGAGCACGGCGAACAGCACGATGGGCACGAGGTTCCGCACGAGCATGCCGAGCGGGAAGCCCGCGGCCAGTCCACCGGCGAACGCACCCGGCGCAATGGCCAGCAGGCCCGCCAGCACGCCGCGCGCCAGCGCGGGCCGGTCCTCCGGCTGCAGGATGCCGAGGGCGACGGGGATGCTGAAGACGACGGTTGCGCCGAGCATGGAGCCGACGATGAGGCCGCCGAGCTGTCCGGCCGCGCGCGTGCCCGCCAGCTCCATGGCAAGGGGCGCGCCGCCCATGTCGTTTGCCAGGATCGAGCCTGCGAACATGGCCGGGTCCGCGCCGAGGAAGCCGTAGACCGGCACGAGCACCGGCCGCAGCAGCCGCGCCAGCACGGGCGCGAGCGAAAGGATGCCGAGCATGGAGAGGCTCAGCGCGCCGATGGCGAGGATGCCCTCCTCAAACTGCTTCCCAAGCCCGAGGCGGCTGCCGAACATGCGGTCGAGCGCGCCGAGGACCATGGCGATGGCCATGATCCAGAGAATGATGTTATCCATGAGTTGCCTCCGTTTCGTCCAAAATGGCCACGATGGCTGCGTCTACGGGCACGTCCGGCCGCCCCGCGCGCGCCGCCGCGCCGAAGGCGAGGATGACCCGGTCGCCCGGCCCCGCGCCCACAAGGTCCGCCGCGAGATACTCCGTCTCGCCGCAGCGCACGCGCAGCAGGCTCTGCCCCGTGAGGGCGGGGCTTTTTTTCGTGGCCCACACCGCGCCGAGCACCAGCCCGGCTCTCATGCGCGGCCCTCCAGCACGTCGCGTGCCAGCGGCGTCAGCCTTCCGGTCACGGGCAGGCCGCTGTGCAGCAGGCGGCGGGCCTCCTCCGCCGTGACGAGGGCGCTTTTCTGCGCCAGCTCCTGCACGCCGAGGGTGCGCAGCCGCCGCTCGGCCGCAAGCAGGGCCGACCACAGGGCGCGGTTTGCCGTTTTGGCGTGACGGCGGTAGTCCAGTCCCTCGGGGCAGTAGTAGACGGGCTTGCCCTCGAGCAGGGCCTGCGCGCTGGCCTCGTCCGGGAAGCGCAGCAGCTCCGCGGCCGTCAGCGAGCCGAGGATGACGGCCTCATACGGCCCGTCCGTGACAAAGCGCCACCCGGCGGCCGCCTGCGGCGCGCGGCCCACCAGCAGTGCCGGGCGCTGCCCCTGCCGCCGCAGGACCTCGTCCACCACGGCCTGTACCAGATCGTCCATGGGATCGCTCCTTTCTGGTTATGTAGGATTAGCGGCCGTGCGTTGCAGGGGAGGGGACAGCCCGGCCCGGCGCACTGCTGCCGACCCGAACAGGGCGGCGTTAAAATGGAAATGGCTCCCGAATTGTCATTGCGAGGAGCGAAGCGACGTGGCAATCTCGCAGTACACAGTTGGATAACAGGAAGGCCCCGGCGAAATCGCAACTGCCTCCCCGAGATTGCCACGGCCCCGTTGGGGCCTCGCAATGACAAACTTGTTAACCTTACGCCACCGAATTCGCGCTGCAAAGCCTACGGCCTGCAAGGCGGTCACTGACCGCCTTGTACAGAGCCATTCAACGGCAGGAGGGCGCTGGTGCACCGCCGCACTACCTGATGTGTCATTGCGAGGAGCGAAGCGACGTGGCAATCTCGCAGTACACAGTTGGATAACAGGAAGGCCCCGGCGAAAACGTAACTGCCTTCCCGAGATTGCCACGGCCCCGTTGGGGCCTCGCAATGACAAATCGGGGGCGTTCACCATTGTAACGGCAACTGGCACGAGTCGTTCGTGCGGCGCCGGGAGGGGACAGCCCGGCCCCTACAAGGCGCGTGCGTTTGCCCGGCGGTCGGTACAAATCGGCAGTGCCTTTCCGAGATTGCCACGGGCGCAAAGCGCCCTCGCAATGACAAATCTGGAGGCCTTATGCATTCCACGCTCAATGATCCATTCTACACTTGCCCACCCCGCTTGACCCGGATCATGAGGATCCAGCACAGGCTGGACAGACGGTTGAGGGCCTTGACGAGATCCGGGCGGGCGAGGGAGCCGTCGGCGGCGGAAAAGGCATGGCAGGCCAGCAGCTCGGTCTGCCGCACGACGGTGCGCAGGCGGTTGAGCCGCAGCAGGATGGGCGGGTCGTCCGGCGCGGGGAGAAAGTGCGGCTGGCCCTCCTCGCGCTCCGGGTGGTGGCTGTGCTCGCGCAGACCGTCGTCGTCCAGCCCGAGGAAGCGGACGGCCTGCACCGGCTCGTCCAGCACGTCGGCGCGGATGAGGCTGCGGACGAAGTCCAGCATGGCGCAGAGCGTCTGGCGCAGCGGGCCGTCCGCCGCCTGCGCGCACAGCAGCAGCTCAGCCTCCAGCGTGTCGATGCCGCCGCGGAAGGCGATGCGCGGGTGCGTCTTCGGAATAAGAATATTGCCGCGCAGGTGGGTCATGTGCTCCGGCTTTTCGGCAAACGACGCGCCGTCCGGCGTGCGGTAGGCGGCGGGGGGCGTTTCGGCATGCGGCACGACCGTCACGCCCTCCTGCCGGAGCCAGTCGCGCGCCGCCGGGGTCAGGCGGCTGCCCTCCGGCAGGTAGAACACGCGCCGCCCGTCCCGCACACGCAGCCCCGCGCGGACGGCCTCCTCGGTATAGAGCATCAGGCCGGGGCCGTGTCGCGGCCGTGGGGCAGGATGCCGTCGACCTCGGTGTGCGGGCGCGGGATGACGTGGACGGAGATGAGCTCGCCGATCTTCTCGGCGGCAGCCGCGCCCGCATCCGTGGCGGCCTTGACCGCGCCGACGTCGCCGCGCACCATGACGGTGACGAGACCGCCGCCGACCTGCTCCTTGCCGACGAGCTGGACGTTCGCGGCCTTCACCATGGCGTCCGCGGCTTCAATGGCGGCGACAAGGCCGCGCGTTTCGACCATTCCAAGGGCATTCGTGTTGACATTCATTGCTGGTTCCTCCGTTTATCGTAGTTTTTTCAGGATCTCCTCGGTCAGGCGCGCGATGAGCGCGCTGTCCGGCTCGGGCTGATCGGGCGTTTCGGGCTGCGGCTCGGGCTTTTCGCTCCCCCACGCCACGCGGCGGAGGTTGATGAGGTCGAGCGGGCCGATGTTATTGGACGACGAGCTGCCGCCCACCGCGCCGCAGCCGAGCGTGAGCGCAGGGAACAGGGCCGTCTCTGCGCCGATGCCGCCGAGCGACGCAGGCACATTGACGAGAAAGCGCGAAACGGGCACGGTCAGCGCGAAGCGGCGGACGACGGCCTCGTCCTTTGCGTGCAGGACGAACGTGTGGCCCGCACCCTCGCCCGCCAGCACCTCGCAGATGCGGCGGAGGATGGTGTCCTCGTCCTCCTCAACGAAAAAAGCCAGAATGGGGCAGAGCTTCTCGCGGGAATAGGGCCGCGCCGGCCCGGCCTCCGTCTCGTTTGCCAGCAGCACGGGCGTGGACTCCGGCACGGTCACGCCCGCCATGCGCGCCACGGCGCAGGCCGTCCTGCCGACGACCTTCGGGTTGATCGTCCCGTCCGGGCGGAGCAGCAGCCGCGCCACACGCCCGGCCTCCTCCGTGTTCAGAAAATAGCAGCCCTGCTTCCGGAACTCCTCGCGGACGCGGGCCTCGCAGCAGCGCTCGACGATGACGCTCTGCTCCGAGGCGCAGACCGTGCCGTTGTCGAACGTCTTCGAGCGGAGGATGTCCCGCACGGCGCGGGGGATGTCGGCCGAGCGGTGGATATAGGCCGGGCCGTTGCCTGCGCCGACGCCGATGGCGGGCTTGCCGGACGAATAGGCCGCGCGGACCATGGCCCCGCCGCCTGTGGCCAGGATGAGGCGCACCTGCGGGGCGTGCAGCAGCTCCTGCACGGCGTCCAGGGACGGCATCGTCAGGCAGGAGATCGCGCCCTTCGGGCACCCGGCGGCCTCGGCAGCCTCCGCCATGAGGCGGGCGGCGTGGAGCGTGCAGCGCACGGCGTGCGGATGGGGCGAGAAGACGATGGGACTGCCCGCCTTCAGGGCGATGAGGGATTTGTAGATCACGGTGGACGTCGGGTTCGTCGAGGGCACGATGCCCGCGATGACGCCGACGGGCACGCCGACGTCCCAGACGCGGCGCTCGTCGTCCCGCCGCAGGATACCGACGGTGCGCAGGCCCCGGATGGCCCCGAACACGCGGACGGCGGCGAAGCGGTTCTTCTCCGTCTTGTCGCGCTCATTGCCGAAGCCTGTTTCGGCGCAGGCCCCCCGCGCCAGCTCCGCCGCATGCAGGGCGCCCGCGCGGGACAGCGCCTCCGTGATGCGGTCAAGGCCGCTCTGGTCCAGTTTCTGCAGGCCCTCAAAGGCCTGCTGCGCCTGCTGCGCCAGCAGGCGGACCTCCTGCCGGGCGCGCAGATCGCGGTCAAATTCCATGGTCGTTCCTCCTTGTTCCTTCTGCTTCCAGCGGCCGGGCCGCCGCCTCGCAGACCGCCTCGGCAAAGGCGGTGCAGGCGGCAAGACAGGCCGAGCGGGTGCCGGTGAGCAGGGCTCCGGCAAAGTTCGTTTCGGTGGGCGGGGCATAGAATTCCGCAAGCTCGACGCCTGCGGCCTTCAGGGCGGCGTCCAGCCCCAGCAGGGCCGGGACGGGGGGCGCGATGAGATAGGCCAGCGGCTGCCCTGCGGGGATGTGGGCCGCACGGGACAGGTACGTCCCCGTGCGCGCGGCGCAGTGGGCAAGGTAGAAAACGCCGTTTTCCGCCTCGCGGAAGCGCGGCCCGTCCTGCAGGAAGGCCAGCGCGGCGGCAAGGCCGCTGCGGACGTCGGCGGGCGTCGGCCCGGCGAGCAGGCCGATGACCTCGCCCGTCAGGGGCGTGGGCGCGTTCCCTGCCCCGGCATAGAGGCTGCGGCCGTAGACGACGGAGACGTTCGCGGCCTTCGTCGCCTCGTCCAGCGCGAGGTAGGTGACGTCGTCGCAGTCCGTCGCCAGCAGCGCGAGTGAATTTTGCCCGGAATCGAGCGAAAGTGCGCGTGCAAGGCCGGGGCTGACATTTGCGATCGTACGGGCGCACAGGACCCGCACGGGGACGGGAGCGCCGGTCATGCGCCGTCCTCCCGCAGGCCGATGCCGGAGGCCTTTTGCGCCAGAATGCGGCCGAGGAGCGAGGCGATATGCGCCCCGGCCTCCACGGCGGACACGCCCTGCCGGTGGATGTTTGACACGACGGTGCGGCAGGACTCCGCAATGCCCGTGTGCGGGCGGTAGGTCAGGTAGGCAGACATGGACTCGTTCGTCACAAGGCCGGGCCGCTCGCCGACGAGCAGGCAGATGACCTCACAGTCCGTCAGGTCGCCGATGTGGTCGCCCGCGCCGACGCGGCAGAACTGGATGAACGGGACGGGGCCAAGCTCAATGCCCTGCGCCTGCAGGCCCTGCCGGATGGCGGCGCAGCAGTCCGGGGCGTTGGCCTGCACGGCCGCGGACGACAGACCGTCGCCGACGGCCAGCACGACGCGCTGCCCCGCGAGCAGGTCGCGCAGGACGGCCTGATTTTTTTCGTCAAAGCGGCGGCCGAGGTCCGGCCGGGTCAGGTATTCGTCCTTGCTTTTGCACATGGTCTGCACAAAGGGATAGTGATTTTCCTCCCAGAAGCGCTCCGGCACGAGGGAGAAGACGCTGTCCTGCGCGGCGGCGTGGTCGGCGCGGAAGCGCAGCAGCGAGGCCGTGGGGTAGCGCGCGCCGCAGCGGCCGAGGCCAAGGCGGGCGGGGGTTTTGGCCTTGAGGGCGCGGAATTCCGCGCCGTGGGCCGCGTTCGGGACGAGATACTGCGCCCGCAGGTCGACCGTCGTGAGGTCGGGCAGCACGCCGTCGTCCGGCGGGGCTTCCGGGGCAGTCTCCGCGCCCTTGACGGGCGGCGGGGACGGGGGCGTTTGCGCGGGAGCAAGCTCGCGCAGCATCTGCGCCACGATGGCCTTGAGTTCTTCGCGATCCATGCCGCGCCTCCTTTACAGCAGCGCCGAGCCGTCTCCGGCCCGCGCGGTGAGTTTGCCGTTCTCCACGAAGCCCATGCGCTCGAGCCAGCGCTGGAACGGCGCGATGGCCGTCAGGCCGAACAGCTCGCGCAGGGCGGCCGTCTCGCGGAAGCCGGTCGTCTGGTAGTTCAGCATGACGTCATCGCCGTGGGGGATGCCCATGAAGTAGTTGCAGCCCGCCGCCGTCAGCAGGACGGCGAGCTTTTCGATGTCGTTCTGGTCGGCCTTCATGTGGTTCGTGTAGCAGGCGTCGCAGCCCATGGGGATGCCGGAGAGCTTGCCCATGAAGTGGTCCTCCAGCCCGGCACGCATCACCTGCCGCGCGTCATAGAGGTACTCCGGGCCGATGAAGCCGACGACGGTGTTGACGAGGAAGGGCGAAAAATGCCGCGCGAAGCCGTAGCAGCGGGCCTCCATCGTCACCTGATCCGTGCCGAAATGCGCCTCGGAGGAAAGCTCGGAGCCCTGCCCCGTCTCGAAATACAGCACGTTCGGCCCCTCGGCCGTGCCCTGCGTCAGCGCCAGCTGCCGCGCCTGCTCGATGGTGGCCGCGTCGAAGCCGAAGGCGGTGTTGCCCTTCTGCGAGCCTGCGATGGACTGGAAAATGAGGTCGGCGGGCGCGCCGGACTCGATGGCGCGCATCTGCGTCGTCACATGGGCCAGAACGCAGATCTGCGTGGGGATGCCGTGGCGGCGGCGCACCTCGTCGAAGCGCGTCAGCACGCGGCGGACGCTCTCGGCCGTGTCGCCCGAGGGGTTCAGGCCGATGACGGCGTCGCCCGCGCCGAAGCTCAGGCCCTCGAGCAGGGAGGCGAGGATGCCGTCGACGTCGTCCGTCGGGTGGTTCGGCTGCAGGCGGCACGACAGCGTGCCCGGCAGGCCGATGGTCGTGTTGCAGTGGGCCGTGACCGGAATCTTGCGCGCGGCATAGATGAGATCAAGATCGCTCATGAGCTTGCAGACGGCGGCGACCATCTCGCTCGTGAGGCCGCGGGAGGCGCGGCGGAGATCAGCCGTCGTCGTGGTCTCGCTCAAAATCCACTCACGCAGGTCCGAGACGGTCCAGTTCTGCATCTCCGCATAGATGCGCTCGTTCAGGTCGTCCTGAATGATGCGCGTGACCTCGTCCTGCTCATAGGGCACGGCGGGGTTCTCGCGCAGGTCGCGCAGCAGCAGCTCCGCCAGCACGGCCTTGGCGGCGACGCGCTCCTGCGCGCTCTCGGCGGCCAGCCCGGCGAGCCGGTCGCCGGATTTCGGCTCGTTTGCCTTGGCAAGCACGTCCTTCACATCGCGGAAGGCATAGGTCTTGCCGAACAGCAGCGTCTTCAGCTTCAAATGGTACCCTTCTTTCAAATTCGTTCAGATTCGATCGGAAATATATAATTTGCGCGTGATATTGTAGGGACGGCGGGGAATGGCTGTGGCACAAATGAAATGGCGTGAGGCTCCCTGATTTGTCATTGCGAGGAGGCCAACGGCCGACGTGGCAATCTCGGGAAGGCAGTTACGTTTTCGCCGGGGCCTTCCTGTTATCCAACTGTGTACTGCGAGATTGCCACGTCGCTTCGCTCCTCGCAATGACACATCAGGTAGTGCGGCGGTGCACCAGTGCCCTCCTGCCGTTGAATGGCTCTGTACAAGGCGGTCACTGACCGCCGCTACAGTCAAATTTGGCAGCGCGTGCGGTCGGCGATGGTTTGTACGAGCGGTAAGTGCCTTCCCGAGATTGCACCCCAAGGGCACTTCCTCGCGCTTCGCGCTCAGGGCGCCACGGCCCCTTTGGGGCCTCGCAATGACAATTCGGGGGTGCATACCATTTTCACGATGGCCTGTACCGGGCTGTGAGTACCGCGCCGGGCCGGGCTGTCCCCTCCCCTACGATCCCATACCTTCAAAATACCAACGTTTTGATGACGACCGGGAGGACCTGTCCGTTTGCGATGGGGGCGGCGACATCGAGGTAGCTGCCCGGCGGGAGCTGCACGCCGTCGAGGCACAGCAGCGGCACGCCCGGCAGCCGCACGGCAAGCGCCTGCCCGAGGGCCTTGCCCACATCGGCCGCCACGGCCACGAGCACCGGCCCGTCCCTGCCGCGCAGGCCGCCGGCCAGCCCGTCGGCAAGGGCGCTCAGCGCTGCAAAGTGCAGGTCGCGCCGCCCCTGCAGGGCCAGAACGGCCGGGCCTCCTTCAAACACGGCCAGCCGCGCCCGGACGGTTTCTGCCAGCTCCGCGGGCGGGAGGCGCTCCTCCTCCGGCGTCAGGGCGGCGACGGGCAGGTTCTTCAGCGGAAAGGCGATGCGGTCAAAATAGACCGTGCTGCCGGAAAGCTCCGTGGCGTGGCAGCCCGCGCCGATGACGGTGGCGCGGATGGTCTCGCGCGCGGGGATGCGCGGGCCGACGGCGCTTTTTGCCACGGCCCGGCCGAGCAGCACGCCGAGGTCTCCGTAGGCAAACGGCTCACGCGGCCGGTCTTCCATCAGGTCGGCCACGCCGCCGGAAAAGCTGTAGACCGCGCCGGGCGCGGGGCCGGGCAGGCGGTCCGTGACAAAGCCGCGCAGCCGCGCCTCATCCTGCACGGGGCGGAAACCGAGAGCCTCCTCCAGAATCTCTGTGAGCAGGGCGACGGTCGGCGCGAGGTCCTGCGGCGTCAGCCGGTCGCCGGGGGCGTAGGGCACGAACGGCTGCAGCACGGGCGAGACATAGGTCACGCGGCCGTCCGGCTCCAGCTTGACGAGCCGCCCGCCGACATTCAGGCAGGCCGTGTCCGTCAGGGCCCCGTTCGTGAAGCGGGCGATGTTCGTCGTGCCGCCGCCGATGTCCAGGTTCACGACGGTGCAGGCGTGGGCCTGCGCGTAGTCCGCCGCCCCGGCTCCGCGCCCGGCCAGTGCGCTTTCAAGCGCGGGTCCGGCCGTCGCCACGACGAAGTCCCCGGCATAGCCCGACAGGGCCTCGAGCACGGCGCGGGCGTTCTCGCGGCGGGCCGTCTCGCCCGTGATGATGACGGCCCCGGTCTGCACGGCGCGACGGTCGATGCCCGCGGCGGCGTATTCGGCGTCCACGATGCGGGCGATGGCCTCGGCGTCCAGCTCGCGCTCCGAGCGCAGCGGAGTGAAGTGCACGGCGCTGCGCCGCAGGACCTCGCGCGCGGCGACGGTGTAGTTCGGCACGGAGAAGGCCGAGCCCTCGTTGCGGACGGTCAGGCGGGAAAAGACGAGCTGCGTCGTCGTCGTGCCGAGGTCGATGCCGACGGACAGCAGCGTTTCCGCGCTCACAGCACCTGCCGCAGCAGGACCTGCAGCGCGTCACGGGTCAGGGGAGCCGGGGCCTGCGCCGCGCAGGGGTCTGCCAGCGCGGCCTCGAGCACGTCCGTTTCAGCCTCCAATACGGCCTCGCGCGGGACCCCGGCCTCCGGCAGGCTTGCAGGAAGGCCGAGCCGGGCGCGCAGGCGGACGATCGCCCCCGTCAGGCCGCGCACGCCGGGCAGGCCGCAGGCCGCGGCAAGGGCGGCATAGGGGTGGGGGTCTTCGGCCGCGTGGTGGGCGATGACGTGCGGCAGCAGCATGGCGCACAGGCGTCCGTGGGCTACATGGAAGCGCCCGCCGAGGGCATGGGCAAGCGCGTGGCAGGCGCCGAGGCCCGCATTGTCAAAGGCCAGCGCCGCCATGGAGGCCGCCAGATGGACGTCTCCGCGCACGGCCGTCTCGCCCGCGAACGAGCGCGGCAGCAGCCGCAGCAGCGTCCGGCAGGCGCTGTGGGCCAGCGCGTCCGTCACGGGGCTGGCCTCGCGTGCGGCCACTGCCTCCACGCAGTGGGACACGGCGTCCATACCGGATTCCGCGATGAGGCGCGGGGGCAGAGCCTCGAGCAGGGCGGGGTCCAGAATGGCCAGCTCCGGCCGCAGCGCCGGGTCCACGAGGGGGTGCTTGACGCCGTCCAGCGTCAGGATGGCGAACGACGTGACCTCCGAGCCGCTGCCGGACGTCGTCGGCACGGCTACAAGGCGGACGGGCAGGCCGCCGAGTGCGGCGATGCCCTTGGCGCAGTCGATGGCGGAGCCGCCGCCGAGGGCCAGAACGGTGTCCGGCCGCAGGGCCTGCAGGCGGGCGACGCCCCGCGCCACCAGCGAGAGCGGGGGATCGGGCGCGACGTCGGAGAAAATCTCGACCTGTGCGCCGGGGAAGGCCGCGGCATAGCGCGCGGCCGTGCCGTTTTCGGCAAAATAGGGGTCCGTGACGAGCAGCACGCGCTCGGCGTGCAGCCCGGCGAGGGCCGCGGGGGCGTCCGCGCCGAAGCACAGCCGCGTGCCGCAGACAAAGCTTTGCATGACATCGCCTCTTTTCGGCGATAGTATTTCCGCGCGGGCGGAAAACATGTGACAAAATTGAAAATTTATGCCCGCCGGGTTGACACCGGCGGGCATTTGTGGAAAAATAGAAGAAAATGGCGGGGCTGACGAACGGCCGTTGTAGGGGCCGGGCTGTCCCCTCCCGGCGCAATGCTGTCGACTAATGCAGGCTGTCGATAAAACGGTGAAAGCCAAAGGTTTGTCATTGCGAGGGCGCTTTGCGCCCGTGGCAATCTCGGGAAGGCACTGCCGTCCCGAACCGGCCGTTGTAGGGGCCGGGCTGTCCCCTCCCGGCGGTAGGCTGCCGATTCGCACAGGGAACCGATAAAATGGGAAGGCTCCCGATTTGTCATTGCGAGGAGGCCGCAGGCCGACGTGGCGCCCTGAGCGCGCAGCGCGAGGAAGTGCCCTTGGGGTGCAATCTCGCAGGACATGGTTGGATAACAGGGAAACCATCGGCGAAATCGCAACTGCCTTCCCGAGATTCCCACGTCGCTTCGCTCCTCGGAATGACACATCAGGGCGGTGCGGCGGTGGGAATGGTGCATTGCATCGAATCAGCGGTACTTTTGCCGCTTCGCGGACGGGAGGGACATGTCCCGCCCCTACAATAATTACAATCTTCAATGTTTATCTGGAGGAATCACAATGGCGGATATGATCCGGGGCGTATGCCCGCAATGCGGAAAAAAGCTGGAGATCCCGGCGGAGCTGGAGGAATTTTCCTGCCTGTACTGCGGGGCGCGTATGCGCACCGAGGCGCTGCGGGCAAAGCCGGTGGAGACGGGGACCGTCGAGGCGCTGCTCGCGCAGCTGCCCGGCTGCATCACGCGCTATCCGGACCTGCACCTGCGCATCGGAAAAAAAGACTTTTTCCCGACGTTCGCGCAGTATGAGCAGGACAACGCGCCCCTGCTGCAGGAGCTGGACGCCTGCTGCGCCGGGTATCCCGGCGGGGCCGAGGCGCTGGCCGGGCACGCGGCGGCCGTGATGCTGGACGGCCTTGCCGCCCATATGGAAAAGGACCCGCGCTGGGGAAAGCGCACGCGGGACAATGTGTTTTTCGACACGAAGGTCGCGCTGGCCATTTTCTTTACGCCGCTGCTGCGCAAGCTGCAGCTGGAGCTGGCCGAGCCGCTGCGCACGCAGCTGCAGACGCAGTGGCTCGCGCGCTGGCCGAAGCAGCTGTGGAGGCCGGGCGACTATGACACACTCGCAGGCGGGTTCAAGAAGTTCCGCTTCTGCTTCATCACGACGGCGACGTGTGCCGCCGAGGGCAAGCCCGACGACTGCGCGGAGCTGACGGCCTTCCGCGCGTTCCGCGACGGCTGGCTGCGGCAGAGGCCGGACGGCCCCGAGCGCATCGCGGAGTATTATGCCGTCGCACCGTCCATCGTGGCGGGCGTGGAATACTGCGACGATGCTCCGGCGCGCTATGCCGAGATCCGCGCCCGCTGGCTCGGCCCGTGCTATGCGGCGCTGCAGCGCGGCGAGATGGAGCGGTGCTATGACACATACCGGGACATGGTGCAGACGCTGCAGGAACGGTATGGGGTGTGGGAAGCGGAAAATTGACAATGGAAAGTGGATAGTTTCCGGCCGTGCATTGTAGGGGAGCGGCATGCCGCTCCCGGCACTGCACCGACGAATTTGTACAGGCTGTCAGTAAAACGGTAAAAGCCAAAGTATGGGGTGTAGCGGCGCTCACTGAGCGCCCTGTACAGGGCAATTCAACCGCACAAGGGCACTGGTGCACCTCGCGCTCCCCTGACGTGTCATTGCGAGGAGGCCAACGGCCGACGTGGCGCCCTGAGCGCGAAGCGCGAGGAAGTGCCCTTGGGGTGCAATCTCGCAGCACCCGATTGGATAACAGGAAGGCCCCGGCGAAAACGTAACTGCCTTCCCGAGATTGCCACGGCCCCGTTGGGGCCTCGCAATGACAATTCGGGAGTGCATACCATTTTAACAGTGGCCTGGGCTGGTCGGCAGTGCGCCGCAGGGAGGGACATGCCCCTCCGCTACAACAAAATATGCTGTTATTCGGTAATTTACGCCGCGGCGGATGGGAAAAATCCCGTCCGCCGCGGGATTTTTTTGCTTTTTTCCGGATTTTTTTTAACGGATTCACATTTCGCGTGAATTTTTAACGGGTGCGGAGCTACGGGTGAAAGAGTACTTTTTCAGAAATTGGAGGTTGAAGACGAATGGTGGAAAAGCACCGGAATTTTGTGCAGGCCTATCTGCAGTGCTTCGACGCTGCTGAGGCCGCGCGGCGCGCGCAGTGCGGGGCAGACGCACTGGCCCGTCCCGCCGTCCGCCGCGAGCTGGCCGCCCAGCGCAGCCGGGGCGTGCCCGGCCGGGAGGACGCCCTGCGCAGGCTGGCGCAGATCGCCTTCGGGCGCGCGAACGACTGCGTCCGCCTTGTGCTCGAGGACGACCCGCCCATCGGCGAGCTGGACCTGACGCTGCTGTCCGAGGTGAAGCGCAGCGAAAAGGGGGCCATCGAGGTGCGGCTGGCCGACCGCATCCGCGCCCTCGAGGAGCTGCTGCAGGCCGGGGCGGCGGACGACGGCGCGGCCGCGGCGTTCTTCGCGGCGGTGGAGGAGCCATGATGCGATTTTCGGCCAAGCAGCGCCGCGTGCTGACGTGGTGGCGGCCCGACAGCCCGGACGCTGCGTTTGAGGCCATCATCTGCGACGGAGCGGTGCGCTCGGGCAAGACGCTGTGCATGGGGCTGAGCTTCTTCCTGTGGGCGAGCGCCTGCTATAGCGGCGCGCGGTTCGGCCTGTGCGGCAAGACCATCGCCTCGCTGCGGCGCAACGTCGTTACGGAGCTGCTGCCGAAGCTGCAGGCCATCGGCTTTTCCGTCCGGGAGCGGCGGACGGAGAACCTGCTGCAGGTGAGCTACCGCGGGCACACGAACGAGTTCTACCTCTTCGGCGGGCGGGACGAGGGCTCCGCCGCCCTCATTCAGGGCATCACGTTTGCGGGCGTGCTGCTCGACGAGGTGGCGCTCATGCCGCGCAGCTTTGTGGAGCAGGCCTGCGCGCGCTGCTCCGTCACGGGAAGCCGCCTGTGGTTCAACTGCAACCCCGAGGGGCCGTACCACTGGTTCTACACGGAGTGGATCGGCCACGCGGCGGAGCGGAACTGCCTGTACCTCCACTTTACGATGGAGGACAACCCCGCGCTGTCGCCCGATATCCGCAGCCGCTATGCGCGGCTGTACTCCGGCGTGTTCTACCGCCGCTTCGTGCTGGGCCAGTGGGTGGCGGCTGAGGGCCGGGTGTATGACTTCTTCGACGCGGCAAAGGCCCCGCCGCCGCCCGAGGGGCCGTTCAACCAGTGGTACATCTCGTGCGACTATGGCACGGTCAACCCGGCGTCCTTCGGGCTGTGGGGGCGGAAGGACGCCGTGTGGTACCGCGTGAAGGAGTTCTACTTCGACTCGAGGCGCGAGCAGCGCCAGATGACGGACGCGGAGTATGAGCGGGCGCTGCGGGAGCTTGCGGGCGGGCGGCCCATCGCGGCCGTCATCGTCGATCCGTCGGCTGCGAGCTTCCTTGAGACGCTGCGGCGTAACGGCTGGAACGTCCGCCGGGCGGACAACGACGTGCTCAGCGGCATCCGCCGCACGTCGGACCTGCTTAAATGCGGCAGGCTCGTGCTGTGCGACACCTGCACGGACTGCCTGCGCGAGATCGAGCAGTATGTCTGGGACCCGAAGGCCGGGCGCGACGCCGTGCGCAAGGAGCACGACCATGCCATGGACGACATGCGCTATTTCGTCTCGACGGTGCTGGCTCCGCAGCGCCCGGCCCTGGCCGCGTGTACGGCTATCCGGAGGGCGTAGGTGTTGGCGCATTGTAGGGGCGGGGCACAAACGATTCGCATAGGCAGCCGTTAAAACGGCAAACGCCATTGTAGGGGAAGGGCTGCCCCCGCCCGGCACTGCACCGCCGATTTGTACAGGCTGTCAGTAAAATGGTAAAAGCCAAAGTATGGGGGGTAGCGGCGCTCAGTGAGCGCCTTGTAGAGGGGCCTTAAACCGCTGAACGGCATTGGTGCACCACGGCACTTGCCTGAATTGTCATTGCGAGGAGCGAAGCGACGTGGCAATCTCGCAGTACGCAACCGCATCGTGGGAATGCCATCGGCGAAATCGCAGATGCCTTCCCGAGATTGCCACGGCCCCGTTGGGGCCTCGCAATGACAATTCGGGGGCGTTCACCATTTTAACGACGGCTTGTACCGGCTGTGAGTACCGCGCCGGGAGGGGCATGCCCGGCCCCTACAATGGCGTGAGCGAAATCAAAGGCGCGCGAAAAATCAAGGGAAGCTCTGAATTGATCAACAAGAGCGGATGGCGAGAGATTTTTTGGCAAGGCGAGGTTTGGAAAGTGCAGTTGTACTTTGTGTACTGCAAACTTTCCAAACCGATGGATTGCCGAAAAAGATCCGGCATCCGCCGCAGATGATCGATTCGGAGTTTCCCCCAATAAAGGAGGAAAAACATGTTTCGAAAAAAGCAGAGCGTCGCGGCGGCGGCGGCGCAGCTGCGCGGCGGGACGCAGAGCCCGTTCGGCGCGGGCCTTCCGGCCGTCCCGCCCGGCGAGGCGCAGCTCTACCGCGCCATGCGGCAGTCGCTTCCCGTGCTGGATGCGGCTATCGGCAAGCTTGTGCGGCTGAGCGGCGGCTTCACGGTGCGAAGCGCCCAGCGGGAGACCGCGCTGAACGAATTCCTGCGGACCGTTCCGTGCGGGCGCGGGCAGACCGGCATCCACAGCTTTCTCTCGGCCTATCTCGACAGCCTTCTGACCTACGGCCGGGCCGTCGGCGAGATGCTCGTGGCGCAGGGCGACCTGCGGGCCGTGTGCTGGGGCGACGTGAACGCGCTGGAGCTTCGGGAGGGGAAGTCCCCCCTCGAGGTCGTGCTGTGCGGCTGCGATGAGGACGGCCGGATGCGGCCGCTGCCGCGGCAGGAGCTGCTGCTGTTCACGGCGCTGAACCCGGAGCCGGGCAGCCCCTATGGCGTCTCGCTGCTGCGCAGTATGCCGTTCCTCGCGGACATCCTGCTGAAAATTTACCGCACGATCGGAAAAAACTGGGAGCGCGCGGGCAATGTGCGCTATGCCGTCGTCTGCAGGCCGGGCGGCGACGGAATGGAGCGCGGCTCCGCCTCCGAGCGGGCCGGGGCCATCGCCGCCGAGTGGAGCGAGGCCATGCGCGACAGCCAGAGCGGCGTCGTGCGCGACTTCGTGGCCGTGGGCGACGTGTCCGTCAAGGTCATCGGCGCGGACGGGCCGGTGCTCGACGCGGCCGTGCCCGTGCGCCAGCTGCTCGAGCAGCTCGTGGCAAAAACGGGCCTGCCGCCGTTCCTGCTCGGCCTGAGCTGGTCGAGCACGGAGCGCATGAGCGCCCAGCAGGCAGATCTTCTGACAAGTGAGCTCTGGGCGCTGCGCCGCGCCGTCGAGCCGGTGCTGCTGCGCATCTGCACGCTGTGGCTGCGCCTGCACGGCTGCGGCTGTGCGCCGGAGATCGTCTGGGACGACATCAGCCTGCAGGACCTCGTCGAGGAGGCGCAGGCCGACCTGTACCGCGCCCGGACGGAACAGCTGAGAAAGGGGACATAACATGGAGATTCGCAAGGAGGGCGGGCTGCGCGGCGCGGGAGCGCCGGACGAGGCCCGGCTCGCAAAGATCAACGCCTATGCGCGCACGCCGCTCACGGCGGAGGCCGTCTACTGCTTCCGCGTGCGCCTGTGCGACGACCGGCCCGACCGCGACTTTGAACGCTTCGACACGGCGGCCCTGCCGCGCATGGCGGAGCTGTTTCGCGGCAAGACCGGCATCTGCGACCACCAGTGGTCGGCCGACCGGCAGGTCGCGCGCATTTTTGACACGCAGGTCGTCCGCGAGGACGACGGCGCGAGCTGCCTGATGGCCGAGGCCTATGTGCTGCGCACGGAGCGCAACGCCGACCTGATCGCGGACATCGAGGGCGGCATCAAGAAGGAGGTCTCCGTCGGCTGCGCCATGGGGCAGGCGCGCTGCTCGATCTGCGGCGAGCCCTACGGCACCTGTGCGCACCGCAAGGGCGCGGTCTATGACGGCGAAACGTGCCTGGCCGTGCTCTCGGAGCCGCTCGATGCATATGAATTTTCCTTTGTGGCGGTCCCGGCGCAGCCGGCGGCGGGCGTGACGAAGGCAGGAAAGGAGGGATATGGCATGACACTGCAGGACTGTGTGGCAAAGCATGGCTCACCGGAGCTTTCGGACGCCCTGCGCAGGCTCTCGGCCGAGGCAGAGCTGGGCCGCGCCTGGCGAAAGCAGCTCGAGGACGGGCTTGTGGCGCTGGGGCTGTCGCTCGACCTCGGGGCCTCGGAGCAGACGCTCCGCAAGGCGGCCGCCGCGCTGGACGACGGCCAGCTGCAGGCGTGGAAGGCCGCGCTGGACCGGCGCGCCGCGGAGCGCTACGGCGGCGGGCCGCAGCTGACGGCGGCGCAGGCTGGTTCAACAGATGAAGCCTATCTGATTTGACGAGAGGCTTCCATTGGAAACGGCATGTTTCAGAAATTCGGGCCTTCTGGGCCCCATGGGCAGAACCGGAATATGAAAGGAGAATCAGGCAATGGCAATTTTTCATCAGGAGCTGGGTCAGGTCTGCACGACGATGTATCTGCAGGGCAGCGCAGCGGACAACACGGTGTGCAAGATGCACGCCAACGATACCGTTGCGGCCTGCGCGGCGGGCAATGACTTCATCGGCGTGGTCGTGGGCAAGCGCGACGGTCTGGCCTGCGTGCAGGTCGCTGGCTTTGTGACGCTGCACTACACCGGCACGACGGCCCCGACCGTGGGCGAGTGCGCGCTGGCGGGCGACGGCAAGGGCGGCGTGGCCGTGACGGAGAATGCGAAAAAGTACCGCGTCCTCCGCGTGGACACCGCCGCGAAGACCGTCGGCCTCTATCTGTGAGTCGGAAAGGAGAAACGAACATGGCATTTGACAACATTCATCTCGAAAAGGGCATGTATCACGAGGCCGGCCGCAGCTTCACGCAGGTGCTCGAGCAGCTCGACCCCTCCGAGGGCTACCGCGGCACGCCGCTGGAGAACACGGACGCCTTCCAGCGCCAGCTCAAGCGCTTCGGCATCCGCGTGAAGGGCGCGGGCTCGGACACGGTGGAGAAATTCTTCTCCACGTTCGAATCCGCCGTGCTGTTCCCGGAATTCCTGGCCCGCGCCGTGCGCCAGGGCATGGACGAGGCCAACATCCTGCCCGCCATCACGGCGACGGTCACGCGCATCGACGCCATGGACTACCGCAGCATCTACTCCGTGCCGGAGGAGGCCGACCGCAGCCTTGCCTATGTGGCAGAGGGCGCTTCCATCCCCGCCACGGCCATCCGCACGCGCGAGCACCTCGTCCGCCTGTACAAGCGCGGCAGAATGCTCGTGGCGTCCTATGAGGCCCTGCGCTTCCAGAAGCTCGACCTGTTCTCTGTCATGCTGCGCCAGATCGGCGCGCAGATCCAGGCCATGCATCTCGAGGATGCCGTGAACGTCCTGCGCAACGGCGACGGCAACGACAATGCCGCGGCCGTGTTCACCGCCGGCACGTCGCCCATCTCCGGCGAGCAGGGCACGCTGACGTATGCACAGCTTGTGGAATTCTGGGCGCAGTTCGCCCCGTATGAGATGAACACGATGCTCGTGAGCAACGCCACGATGGTCAGGCTCCTGAAGCTGACGGAGCTGCAGAATCCGCTCACGGGTCTGAACTTCCAGGGCACGGGCAAGTTCGAAACGCCGCTCGGCGCGTCGCTGCTGCGCACGCAGGCCATGGCGGACGGCTGCATCCTCGCCTTTGACCGCCGCTATGCGCTCGAAATGGTGCAGGCGGGCGACGTCGGCGTGGAGTATGACAAGCTCATTGACCGCCAGCTCGAGCGCGCGGCCATCACGTCCATCTCCGGCTTCGGCAAGATCTGCACGGAGGCGGCGAAGGTGCTCGAGGTATGACGGGCATGAGCGAGGAGATCGCGGCGGCCGCCGCGCGCATCCTCGGCACGGAGGAGGAGCTGCTCCCCGCTCTGTGCACCGCAGCGGAGGCCGGGCTTCGTGCCCGGCTCCGCCGGGACGTCGACCCGGAGAAGGAGTGCCGCGAGTGCTTCGTGATGGCCGCCGCCCTCGTTGCCGCGTCGACGCTGCTTTCGGCGCAGGCGCAGGGCGTGACGGATTTTGACGCCGGGCAGGTCTCGCTCCGGCTGAAGGACCCCGGCGACTCCATGGTGCGCGGCGCGCTCTACATGCTCACACCGTGGATGGAGCCGGACACCTGCTTTATGGGGGTGCGGGCATGAAGCGGCGCATCGCGGCCCTCATCCGGCGCTACGGCAGCAGCGTGCAGGCGGTGTTCCCGGACCGGACGGAGATCGTGCGGGCCTTCCTGCAGCCCGTGACCTCGCGGAGCTGGCAGAACATGGACCACATGATCCCGACGGGCGGCGAGGTGCCGCGCGGGCAGTTTTTATATATCGGGCCGCCGGAGCTGGATATCCGGGGCGCGGAGCATCTGTATCTTGCGGGGCGCTATTTCCTTGTGCGCCGCGCGGACATGATCGTCTTTGACGACGCGGAGCTGTTTTTGTGGGGGCTGTGCGTCGAGGGCGGAAGGGAGGACCCATGGAGCAGCTGATCGAAATGGTGCTGCAGGCGCTGCGCGCAGCGGGCATCCACTGCGTGCGCGCCCTCGACGAGGAGACGCTGCCCCGGCTGAAGGCACCGATGGTCGCCGTCGGGGCCGATCCCTCGGCCTGCCGCCAGCATGCGCTGGCGCGCTATCTCGGGCAGGATGCCGACGGCGCGGAGCGCTACGGCATGGAGCTGCAGGCGACGCTGCAGCTGGAGGTCTATTCGCCCGGCAGACGGGCGGGCGCGCTGTGCGAACGCGCAGCGGCGCAGGTGGTGGACGTGTTTCTCGGCGGCATCGAGGGCCTGTATTCCGGCGACCTCGAGCTGGGGCGCACGGCCTATGACGCAAGGACGGACTGCTTCCGCTGCGCCGTCCGCGCGCCGCTGACGCTGCGGCTTTATACCACGGCGCAGGACGGCGCGTTCACGCACGCGGACATCAGGGGGGTATTGCAATGATCCATGAACGGCCGGGCGTGTGGTCCGCCTTTGGGGCGCAGGGGACCACGGAGCTGACGGACCGCCGCCTTGCGGCGGTCATCGCCCCGGCGGATGCGGCTGAGGGCGTGCAGCTCGTGCACAGCGCGGCGGAGGCCGTGTCGCTCTACGGCGGGAACGCCCTGCTCACGCGCATGCTGAAGCTGTGCCTTGCCAACTGCGGCGATCCGGTCTATGCCGTCGCCGTGGACGAGGACACGAAGGTTGCCTATGAGACGGCGCTCACGGCTCTGTTCGCCGCAGCGAAGCCGGGCATCCTCATCGTGGGCAGCGCCCGCGAGGACGTGCAGCTGCTGCTGCGCGAGACGGCTGAGGCCAACGAGTGCCTCGGCGTGGCGGGCATGAAGGGCGCGTCGGCCGATGCCCTCGTTGCGCGGGCAAAGGCGCTTTGCTGCGCGCGCATTGTGCTGACCGGGCCGGACGTGCTGGCGCAGGACGAGGCCGTGGCGGACGGCTTCTGCGCGGCGGCGGCCGTCGGCGGGGCCATCGCCTCGCTGTCCACGCCGGTCGCGCCGCTGCACGACGTGGCCCTGTTCGGCCTGCAGAGCCTTTCGGCCCTCTATACGGATGACGAGCTGGACAAGCTCCTGCAGGCGGGCGTCACGCCCGTGCAGCTGTCCGGCGGGCGGATGTGTGCCCTGCGCATTCTGACGACGCGGGCCACGGCCGAGGGACCGGAGGGCGAGAGCTTCCGCAGCCTGAACGCCACGCTTGTGACGGACGAGCTGCTGCGCGATCTGCGGGCGGCGCTGGCGGCGCGGTTCCGCGCGGCGCAGAACAGCACGCTCACGCGCACGGCCATCCGCAGCGCCGTGCTGCTCGTGCTGCAGGACTATCGCGCGCGGGGCTGGCTCAGTGCGTTCGGCGACCTGCGCGTCTATGCAGATGCCGGCGACGCGTCGCTGTGCCGCGTGGAGTTCACCTATTCCATCCCGGCGGGGCTGCACCGCATCGCCCTTTCGGCACAGATGACCGGCTGAGGAGGGGGAGCATGACGGGAATTTGCATTCCGACCTCGGCGGACATCCGCATCGAGGTCGCGGGACGGCGCGTCGCGGTGGTGCAGAGCTACCGCGTTGAGGAGGAGGCGTCGTGCGAGGTCGTCGGGGCCATCGGCTCGAATGAGCCGGTCGGCGTCGTGCGCGGCCCGGCGCGCTATCGCATCACGCTGCAGCGGGTCTATGCCACGGACGAGGCCATTTCCGACGGCCTGCGCTTTCACGAGCTGCGGCAGTTCTCGCTCGTCATCGCAAAGCCGGACACGATGGTCGTGTTCTCCGGCTGCGAGTGGGAGCGGCTGACGGAGCGGGCCGAGGTCGGCAGCTCCGTGCTGGAGGAGGCCGTGGTGCTGGCCGCCGTGCGCGGCGAATATGAGCAGCAGGAGGGATGAGCATGCAGTTCCGCAATTTTACCTGGCCGAACGAGCCGTCCTCCCTGCGGGTGACGAGCCGCAGGCGCACGGCCCTGCTCGAGGAGCCGGGCGGCGGCTGGACGCTGCAGGACCTCGGCACGGCGGCCCGGACCGTGACGGGCGAGGGCGTGTTCTTCGGCGAAACTGCCTATGAGAGCCTTCGAACGCTCGAGGCTCTTCTGGCGCAGGGCGGCGCGGGCGCGCTGACCCTGCCCCATGTGGGAACGCTGCAGGCCGTTCTGACGGAGCTGGAGGGGGAGCAGGAGCCGCGCGAGAACTTCGTGCGCTACCGCTTCACCTTCGTGGAGGCGGCATGATCGCCCTGTGGACCGCGCCGCAGGACGGCGCGTGGACGCGCCTGCCGGGGCCGGTGACGGCGTGGAGCATTCTGCGGACGGACCGGCTGGGGAAGGATTCGTTCCGTGTGGAGCTGGCCGATGCCGCCCTGCCGGACGGACGCCTGCGCTTCAGCGCCCGCGTGGACGGCGTGGGCTGGTTCACGGGCCTTGCGGACGAGGTGCTGCGCACGGAAAGCGGGGCCGGGCGCAGGCTCGTGCTGCGCGGACGCGGGATGGACGCCCTGCTCGAGGACTGCGAGTTCGACGCGCAGACGGGAACGGGCATCACGCCTGCGGCGCTTGCCACCCGCGTGCTCCAGCCGGTGGGGCTTTCTGCCTGGAGCGATGCGCAGTCGGCTGCGGGCACCCTCAAAACAGCCCTCGGCAGCACGGGCAGCTCGATCGTGCAGGACTACTGCGCCTCGGCCGGGCTCCTGCCGCCGCGCATGCTGGCAGACGGCCGGGTGTGCCTGACGGCCACGCGCAGGAGCGGCGGCACGGCGCTGCAGGGCGGCACGGTGCGGGAGCGCTCCGTGCAGGCGCTGGCGGGCATCGGCGTGCTCCACGCCGCGGGCACGACCTACGAAAATCCGGCGGGCGGCCGCGAAACGCGCTGGCGCAGTGCGCTGCGCTGGCCCGCCGCAGCGGAATTTGCCCGGTCCATGCGCGGCCGGGACGCCGTGCGCCTGACCCTGCCGGGCACGCACGCCCTCGAGCCGGGCACGACGGCGGAGTATGGCGGCCGGACGCTGACGCTCACGGACTGCGCCCTTTGCGGCAGCGCGGCGGGCATTACCACGGAGCTGGCGCTGGCGGCACTTTAGGCGGGGCATCGTTGGCACACTGTAGGGGAGGGGCGTAGGGAAAATGAATACTGAAGACTGAACAATGAAGAATGAATAATACGCAGGCCTTCGGCCGTTCACTGTAGGGGAGGGGCATGCCCCTCCCGGCTCCGCACCGGCGCAAGTAACAGGCTATCGTTAAAACGGTATGTACCGATTGCGTCTGTAGCGGCGCTCAGTGAGCGCCATGCAGACTGGCGATATTTGTGGTACAAATTCAGTGGCGCAAGGCAAACAGGTTTGTCATTGCGAGGGCGCTTTGCGCCCGTGGCAATCTCGCAGTACCCGGTCGGATAACAGGAAGGCTTCCGGCGAATATGGTAGCGTTACGCAGCGTGGCGTCGAGGACGCCGCCCCCTACAAGGCATGTGCGGTCGACATAGTACACGGAAATTTGCAGCTGCCAAAGGCGCTCACTGAGCGCCGCTACAGACGCAATCGGTTGGTACGTTTTATCGTTGCCCTGTACGAACTGCAACTGCCTTCCCGAGATTGCCACGTCGGCCGTTGGCCTCCTCGCAATGACAATTCGAAACCCTTGCATTTTCGACGATGCTGCCCTATAACTTACCAGCCTGCAAGGCGGTCACTGAGCGCCGCTACAGACGCAATCGGTTGGTACGTTTTTGTCGACAGCCTGTTCGTATCGCCAGTGGGCCGCCGGGAGGGGCATGCCGCTCCCCTACAACGCTCCATCGATACTCCGCCAACAAACAACAAAAACAGGGACGCACCGGTCTCGGTGCGTCCCTGTTTTTTCAGCTGCTTATTCCGCCTCCGGCATGGGCTTGCCGAGGCGCTTGTACATGGTCTTCTTCACGGCGCGGAGGATGTTCTCATAGCCGGTGCAGCGGCACAGGTGGCCGGAGAGCAGCTTGCGCAGCTCGTCGTCCGTGTACTCCCTGCCGGTCTCGAGCAGCTCGACGGCCGTCATGATGAAGCCCGGCGTGCAGAAGCCGCACTGGATGGCGGCCTCGTCGATGAAGGCCTGCTGGATGTCGGACAGCTCACCGTTCGGGCCGAGCAGGCTCTCGAGCGTGCGGATGTGCTTGCCCTCCGCCCACACGGCGAGATAGATGCACGAGTTGAAGCACTCGCCGTCGATGATGACGTTGCACGCGCCGCACTCGCCGACCTCGCAGCCCTTCTTCACGGACGTCAGGCGGAAATCATTGCGCAGCATGTCCGTCAGCGAGGCGCGGACGTCCACGATCTGCTCGACGTCCTTGCCGTTGATGTTGCAGCGCACGAGCTTATACTGCTTGTTCATTTTACCGCACCTCCTGCAAGCTCGATCGAGCGGATGAGGCAGCGCCGCGCCAGCTCGACGGCGATGTGCTCGCGGAAGGCCTTCGAGGCGCGCCACGAGTCACGCGGATGGATGTCCTGCAGCACGGCCTGCGCGAAGGCGTCGACCGTCTCGCGGCAGACCGGGCGGCCGTTGGCCTGCGCCTCGGCGCTCGGGGCGCGCATGGGCACGGGGCCCGCCACGCCATAGGCGATGCGCGCGCGGACGATGGTCTTTTTGTCCTCGCTCAGCACGACGTTCACGGAGCAGCCTGTCGTGGCAATGTCCATGGCGTTGCGCATGGCGTATTTGATATAGTGGCCGAAGCAGTTTTCGTAGCTTACCTTCGGGATGAGGATGGCCGTCTGGATCTCGCCCTCCTCGGCACGGATGTCCACCTTGCCTGCACGGAGGTAGAAGTCCTTGATGGGCAGACGGCGCACGCCGTTTTTGCCGGTCAGCTCCACGATGGCCTCCCATGCGTGCAGCGTGGAGGCGGAGTCGGCGGACGTCACGCCGTTGCAGGTGTTGCCGCCGATGGTGCCGATGTTTCGAATTTGCGGGCCGCCGACCATGTCGACCGCCTCGCCGAGCACGTTGATGTATTTCCGGATGATGGGGTCGCGCGTGATGTGGGAAAAGCTCGTCAGCGAGCCGATGCGGATGTTTCCGTCCTCGTCGATGCAGATGCCGCGCATGGCGTCGATGCCGTAGATGGAGATGAGCTCCGCCCCGGCGCGCTTGCCCTCGCGCATCTGCACGAGCACGTCCGAGCCGCCTGCGATGATCTGCGCCTCCGGATGCTCCAGACGCAGGGCGACGGCCTCTTCCACGGAATGCGCCTCATAGAGCGCTTTCATATCATACATGGGCGGTTTCCTCCTTTTCGAACAGGCCCGCCTTCTCGAATGCGGCGAAGAGAACGTGCGGGGTGATGGGCGCGACGTCGATGCCGATGCCCGTGGCGTTCAGGATGGCGTTGCGGATGGCCGGCGCGCCGGAGCAGGCGGGCGGCTCGCCGAGGGCCTTCGTGCCGTAGGGGTTCGTCGGCTCGGCGTTCTCCACGAACTGGGCCTCGAGATGCGGGTGATCCATCATGGTCGAGAGCTTGTAGTCCAGCAGGTTGTTGTTGAGCGGGCGGCCGGTCTTCGGGTCGAACTTCAGCTCCTCGGACATGCCGTAGCCGATGGCCATGGACATGCCGCCGTGCACCTGCGCCTCAGCAAGCTGCGGGTTGATGAGCTTGCCGCAGTCGTGCACGTTGATGAGCTTCAGCAGCTTCACCTTGCACAGGGGGATGTCGACCTCGACCTCCGCGAACGAGCAGCCGAAGGAATAGGCGTTGTTCTTGATCTGGTAAGTAGATTCCGCCGTCAGATGCTCGGAGTGCGACAGGCTGTAGAGCGCCTCCGTGGCAAGCTCGCCGAGCGTCATCAGCACACGGCCGTCCGTTTTGCGGATGATCCTGCCGTCGACGATGTCGAGCAGGGCGGGCATCTGGCGCGTCAGCTCGCAGGCGTACTTCAGGATGCGCTCCTTGAGCAGCGCACCCGTCTGGGCGATGGCGAAGCCGCCGACGTAGGTCTGGCGCGAGGCGTAGGCGCCCGTGCCGAACGGCGTGACGTCCGTGTCCTGCGCCGTGACGACGTGCACGTCCGAAACGGGGATGCCCACGGCGTCCGCCGCCATCTGGGCGAAGGCGGTGTCGCAGCCCTGGCCGATCTCCGTCTCGCCGGTCTGCAGCTGGATGGAGCCGTCCTGATTCAGGACCATGCGGCACGAGCAGCTTTCCAGGCTGATGGGCCAGACAGCCGTGTTGTACCAGAACAGGGCGCAGCCGACGCCGCGGCGCACGGGGCCGGTCTGGTTTTCGTATTCGCGGTGCTTGCGGCTGTAGTCCATCCACGCCTCGCCCTTGTCCAGCACCTGATTGAGCGTGTCGGAATGGTTCTCGTTCTTCGAGAAGCCGTCGACGAAGCCGACGGGCATCATGTGCTTGCGGCGGTACTCCAGCGAGTCGACGCCAAGCACGCGGCAGACGTCCTCAATGTGGGATTCGCCCGCAAACATGGCCTGCGGGATGCCGTAGCCGCGCATCGCACCCGCGGCGGGGCGGTTCGTGAACACGGTGTAGGCGTCGCCGTCGACGTTCGGGCAGGGATACAGCTGCGGGAACGCGCCCATGCCCTTGGCGACGATGCCGTGGCCGTGGGAGGCGTAAGCGCCCTGGTTCGAGAAGCACTCGATCTTGCGCGCGGCGAACGTGCCGTCCGGCCGTACCCACGAGATGATGTGCGTGCGGATGGCGTGGCGCACGCGGTTGCAGACGAACGTCTCCTCGCGCGTGCAGTCGAGCTTGACGAGGCGGCCGCCCACGACGGTGGAGAGGTAGGCGCACAGCGGCTCATACAGCGCGTCCTGCTTGTTGCCGAAGCCGCCGCCGATATACGGCTTGACGACGCGTACCTTGCCCCAGGGGATGCCGAGAGCCTGCCCGACGACGCGGCGGACGATGTGCGGGATCTGCGTGGAGGAGTAGATGACGATGCGCCCGGCCTCCATGGAGGCGAAGCACATGTGGTTTTCGATGTGGCAATGCTGCACGGTCGGCGTGTCGTACCAGCCCTCGACCTTGATGAGGCCCGGCTCGCGGCTGGCCTCCTCATAGTTGCCGTTGCGGATGGTCGTGTGGGCGAGGATGTTGTTCGGGAATTCCTCGTGCAGCAGCGGGGCATCGGGCTTCATGGCCTCCTGCACGTCCAGCACGAAGGGATATTCCTCATATTCCACGCGCAGCGCGCGCAGGGCCTGCGCGGCGGCGACCTCATTCTCCGCAACGACGGCGGCTACGTCATCGCCGTAGAAGCGCACGCGGGACGTCAGCAGCAGGCGGTCGGCGACGTCCTGATGGTGCGGATCGGTCGACCACGGATGGCCTGCCGTGGGGAATTTGATCTGCGGCACGTCGAAGCAGGTGACGATCTTCACGACGCCCTCGATCTGTTCGGCGGCGCTCGTGTCGATGGACTTGACCACGCCGTTTGCAATGGTCGAATGCAGCACGCGCGCGACGAGCGCACTGCGGTCACAGAGGTCATCGCAGTACTTTGCGCGCCCGGTTGCCTTGTCGAATGCGTCCACACGGCGGACGCTCTTGCCAACCTCCATGGGGAACCCTCCTTTTGGATCGCAGCAGAATACCGGCAATGTGCACAGATTCTGCGGGAAATTTCTTTGTAATTTGAAGTATAGCATAAATTCCGCAGCGTGGAAAGCGAAAACGTTATTCTATGTTATAGATAACGGATAATTCGGCAATGGCGAACGCTCCGGCTGGAAAACCCCGCCGATTGCGGATATACTATAGATAAAAACGGAAAATAATGTGAATGCAGGGGAGCGGACAGCCGGGCCCGGCGCAGAAGCCAAAGGCTTGCCATTGCGAGGAGCGAAGCGCCCGCTGGCTCTCCCTCCGGGAGAGCTGTCACCGAAGGTGACTGAGAGGGCCTTGCAGGCACTTTTGAATGGCAATAGCAATCAAGGGGAGGGCTGATTTTCCCTCTCAGGCGGCTGCGCCGCCAGCTCTCCCAAAGGGAGAGCCAAGCGACACGGCTTCCGAGCGCGCAAGGCTCGCAATGACAAGCTCGGGGCCTGCTCCATTCGGAGGGGTGCAGGGACAAATTCGGGGGGTGGTCTGCCCCGATCAATACAAACAGGAGGTATCACCATGCTGGGTTGTGTCATCATGGCGGCGGGGAACGCCGTGCGCTTCGGCGCGAACAAGCTCGAGGCGGAGCTGGACGGCAAGCCGCTCATCCGCCGGGCATTCGAGGCCGTTCCGGCCGGGGTGTTCGACCGCGTCGCCGTCGTCACGCAGTATCCCGCCGTTGCAGCCCTCGCGCGGGAATTCGGTTTCGAGCCGGTGCGCAACGACCGGCCCGGCGACGGGCTGAGCCGCACGGTCCGCCTCGGCACGCAGGCGCTGGCGCAGTGCGACGGCATAGCCTTCCTCGTGGCCGACCAGCCGCTGCTGTCGGCATCGGCCGTGCGCGCGGTCGTGCGGCAGTGGCGGGAGCATCCGTCGTGCATCGTGGGCGCGGCCTGCGGCACGCGGCGGGGCAATCCGAACGTGTTCCCGCGGGAATTTTTCCCGGCCCTGTGCGCGCTCGAGGGAGACCGCGGCGGCAGCGCCGTCATCCGGCAGTATCCGGAGCGCTACCTTGCCGTCGACGTCCCGCCGGAGGCGCTGGCCGATGTCGATACCCCCGAGGCCCTGCGCGCTTTGCGAGAGGAAAAGTAGGGGAGGGGACAGCCGGGTCCGGCGCGGTACTCACGACTGGTATAGGCCATCGTTAAAATGGTAAACGCCCCCGAGTTGTCATTGCGAGGAGCGAAGCGACGTGGCAATCTCAGTAGGTACTTGCAGTTCGTACAAGTTGTCGATAAAAATGCACAGACGCAATCGGTGCATGCCCCGCCCCCACAATTGATTTTTTATATAACAACGAACGGCACGCAAAGCGTGCCGTTCATGTTATTTCTCATTCCACGCGGAGGCGGGCGGGGAGGGCGGCATCCGGGGTGACGAGCACCGTGCGGTAGCGGTCATACACGACCATGCCCGGCTTGGCCCCGTTCGGCTTGCGCAGGCAGCGCACGGGCGTCACATCGACGGGGACGTTCTGCCCCTCGCGCGCCTCGGAGTAGTAGGCCGCAAGCTCGGCCGCTTCCGTGATCGTCTCGTCCGGCGGCTGGATGCCTGCGCACGCGATGATGACATGCGTGCCGTGAAATTTCTGCACATGCAGCCACAGGTCGTCGCGCCGCGCCGTCTTGAGCGACAGCTGGTCATTCTGGCGGTTGTTGCGGCCGACAAAAATGTCGAAGCCGTCCGACGAGCGGAAGTGCATCGGCTTGGAGGGCTGCTGCTTGACCTGCTTGCGGCGGTCCGCCGGGCGGACATAGCCTCCGGCCTCCAATTCCGCTCGAATTTCGCTCAGATCGCGCTCATTTTCGGCGCGGGCCAGCTCCTCGAGCACGCCGCCCAGATAGGCCTCCTCGATCTCGCCCTGCGCGATCTGCTGCGTGAGCACCTGCTCGGCATGCTTGGCGCGGGCGTAGTCCTTGTAGAACCGCGCGGCGTTCTGCTGCGGGGAGAGGTTCGGCTTGAGCGGAATTTCAATTTCGCGCAGATCCTCGTCATAAAAATCCTCGGCGCGCAGCAGTGTCTGCCCGCGCGTGATGGCGTGCAGGTTCGCCGTGACGATGTCGCCCTGACGGCGCAGCTGCTCGCGGTCGTGCGTGGCCTCCAGCTCCTGCCGCTGCAGCTCCAGCTTGCGGCGCGTGCGCTCGTGCAGGTTCGAAATGGCCTTGCGCAGCGTCTGCGACCTCTGCCGCATGCGCTCGGCGTGGTCCGTCTCGGTGTAAAAGCGGTCGAGCAGGGCGGAAAAGCTCTCGCACGGCTCGGCGCGCAGATAGCCGCCGTATTGCCGGATGTCGCGATAGGTGAAATCCGTCGGTGCGCCGTCCTTCCACAGCAGCATGGGCTGCATCTGTACGGGCGGCAGGGCGGCGAACTCCGCCGTCAGAAATGCCGCCAGCCGCGCGGGGTCCAGCGTGGGGATGGGCGCGTCCGTCTCGCCCGCAAAGCGGAACGACAGCTCGCGCGCGATGAGCGGCGACAGGCCCGCAAAGTGGGCCAGCAGCCATTTGTCCAGCCGCATGGCCGCGTCGGGCCGGTCGAGCAGGGCAAGAAGCTCGGTCTCCGTCGTCTCCTGCGGGATGCGGCGGTCCTGCCGCGGCGGCTCGTGGTAAAACAGGCCGGGCAGCAGCTGGCGCAGCTCGGACATTTCAAAGTCCACGCGCCGCAGGCAGTCGAGGATGCGGCCGTCCGGCCCCGTGAGGATCAGGTTGGAATTGCGCCCGACCAGCTCGAGGATCAGATGCTTGCGGCAGGGCACGCCCAGCTCGTCCGTGCAGTCGAACGTCAGGTCGAGCATGCGCTCGGCCGCTGGCTGACGGATACCGGCAAGCCTGCCGCCTGCCAGATGCTTGCGCAGCAGCATGCAGAACATCGGCGGCTGCGCGGGGTTTTCCAGCTGCGCCTGCGTCAGGTGGACGCGCGGCCGGTTGCCGTTGGCGGACAGCAGCAGTCTTCCGCCGCCGTCGCGCCCGCGCAGCTGGAGCACGACGGTGTCGCGCGCGGGCTGCTGGACCTTGTCTACGCGGGCCCCGACGAGGGCGGGGCGCAGCTCTGCGGCGACGGCCGTGAGAAACATGGCGTCAAATGGCATGGTCTTCCTCCATCATGGCGGCAAACAGCGCCTCGATGCGCGCGGTCTGCCCGGAGAGATACAGTGCGCCAAACAGGGCCTCCAGCCCCGTTGCGCGGGCATATTCGCCCGGCGTGGCGTGCTTCGGAATGCCGTGAGGATGGGCGTTGCGGCCGCGGCGATAGACGGCGGCCTCCTCCGGCGTGAGCAGGGGCTGGATGCGCAGGGCAAAGCGCGCCTGCGCCGGGGCCTGCACGAGTGCGACGGTCTGCTGATGCAGGCGGCCGTTTGTTGTGCCGCCCTCGACGCACAGCCTTGTGCGCACGAGCAGCTCAAACACGGCGTCGCCGATGTGCGCCAGCGCCAGGGACGACATGGCCAGCAGCTCCTGTTGGGTCATTTGCGGATGAAAATAGTCCTGCATGGCGCAGTCGCCTCCAGAATGATCGAATTTTGGATGATTTTGAGTGATATTGCCGGGCTGCTTTTGCGTGCTGTAGGGGAGGGGCATGCCCCTCCCGGCACAGCGCCGCCGACCCGTACAGGCTTTCGTTAAAATGAAACCGGCCTCCGATTTGTCATTGCGAGGAGGCCAACGGCCGACGTGGCAATCTCGGGGAGGCACTTCCGACTCGTACCGGCCGTCGATAAAACGGTATGCACCAATTGCGTCTGTAGCGGCGCTCGCTGAGCGCCTTGTACAGAGACATTCAACGGCAGGAGGGCACTGGTGCACCACGGCACTCCCCTGATGTGTCATTGCGAGGAGCGAAGCGACGTGGCAATCTCACAGTACAATGCCGGATAACAGGGAACTTCCGGCGAAAACGTGACCGGTCGCAGGAGATTGCCACGGCCCCTTTGGGGCCTCGCAATGACAAATCTGGGAGCGCGGCGCTGACAATGGTGCTCTGCACCGAATGGGCCGTCCTTATGCCGCTTCGCGCTCAGGGCGCCGCGTCGGCCGTTGGCCTTCTCGCAATGACAAATCTGGGAGCGCGGCGCTGACAATGGTGCCCTGCACCGAATGGGCCGTCCTTATGCCGCTTCGCGGACGGGCGAGGCATGCCTCGCCCCTACATTTGGCCTTTAATGCTTCCGCCATGTTGCGGGGCTGAGGAGCAGCAGCACGGGGAACAGCTCCAGCCGCCCGAGAAGCATGTCGAGCGTCAGCACGACCTTCGACAGGGCAGAGAAGCTCGCATAGCTGCCGAACGGGCCGACCTCGAGGCTCAGGCCCGGGCCGATGTTGTTCAGCGTGGCGAACACGGATGTCACGCTCGTCTCGGCCCCGAAGTTATCGAGCGAGACCAGCAGGATGGACACGACGGCAATGGCGGCATAGCAGATGAAGAACGCCATTGTGCCGCGGATGACCTCATTGCTCACGCGCTTGCCGTCCATCGTCATGACCTCCACGGAGTGGGGGTGCAGCAGGTGGCGTGTCTCGGCGCGGGCCGTCTTGGCCAGGATGAGCACGCGGCTGACCTTCATGCCGCCGCCCGTCGACCCGGCGCACGCGCCGATGGCCATCAGGATGAGCAGCACCGTCTTGAAAAATTCCGGCCATTTCGCAAAATCCGCCGTGCCGAAGCCCGTCGTCGTGATGACGGAGCCGACGGAGAAGGCCACATGGTGGATCGTCTGGAACACGGTGGGGAAGAACCCGCCCGTGAGCAGCAGGTTGGCACTGATGAGGACGATGGCCCCGAAAATGATGATAAAGTACCAGCGCACTTCGCTGTTGTGCCACGCGAGCCTGAAGCGGCGGCGCAGCAGGAAAAAATACACCGAGAAATTCACGCCGAACAGGATCATGAACACCGTCGTCACGGCCTGCAGGTAGGCCGAGTAGTCCGCAAGGCCGCTGTTGCGCACGGAAAAGCCGCCCGTACCGGCCGTGCCGAAGGCAAGGCACAGGCTGTCGAACCACGTTATCTCGCCCCAGCCGAACAGCACGCCCAGCCGGTAGAACAGGATCTGCAGCAGCGTCATGGCGCAGTAGATGGCATAGAGGATCGCGGCGGACGTGCGCATCTTCGGAACCATCTTGCTGACGGAAGGGCCGGGGGACTCGGCCCGCAGCAGATAGATGCTCTCGCCGGACAGCGGCACGATGGCCAGCATGAATACGAGCACGCCCATGCCGCCGAGCCAGTGGGTGAAGCTGCGCCAGAACAGCAGGCACTTCGGCAGATCCTCCACGGCGCGGAGGATGCTTGCACCGGTCGTCGTAAAGCCGGACATGGTCTCGAACACGGCGTCGAGATACGACGGGATCGCCCCGGAGACCGTAAACGGGACCGCGCCGACGAGCGAGATGAGGATCCAGCTCAGTGCGACCATCACGAAGCCATCGCGTGCGTGTAGCTCGCGGCGGCGCTTCGGCCGCAGCAGGATAAAAAGACCGCCGAGCAGGCCGCTGCCTGCGGCCGTAGCAAGCAGGGTCCACAGCTCCGGCTCGCCGTAGATCACGGCGACGATGCACGGCAGCAACAGGAAGGCCCCGATGACCAGCAGCACGTCGCCCAGCAGGGAGAGGATCATGCGGTAATTCATGCTTTCACTCTCCGCTTGTCCAGAATGTCGTCCAGATCGTCCAGGCCTGTCGCCGCCGTCACGACGACGACGGTGTCGCCCGGCTCGATGGTGTCGCGGCCGCCGGGGGTGATGATCCGGCCCTCGCGGTTGATGGCTCCGATAAGCAGGTTCGGCCGCGTGGGCAGCTCCATGAGCGGCCTGCCGCAGACGGCGGATTTCTCCGTGGCGCGGAACTCCAGTGCCTCGGCCTTGTTGCCGACGATCTTATAGAGCGTCTCGACGTTCGAGCCGAGCGAGTTCTGCATGGCGCGGACGTAGCGGACGATGTGGTCGGCCGCGATATAGCGGGGGTGGAACACGCTTCCGAGGTCCATGCCCTTGATGATGTGGGAGAATGTCGTGCGGTTGATTTTCGTGACGATCTTCGCGCTCGAGACGCTGCGGGCATAGAGGCTCATCAGCACGTTTTCCTCATCGATGCCCGTCAGGGAAGCGACGGCATCCATCTTGGCAATGCCCTCCTCGGCGAGCAGCTGCTCACTCGTGCCGTCTCCGTGGATGATCGTGGCCTCGGGCAGGCGCTCTGCCAGCGAGTCGCACACGGCGGCGCTGGACTCGATGATCTTTACGCTTGCGCCGAAGTCCAGCATCTGCCGCGCGAGGTAGTAGGAGATGCGCCCGCCGCCGAGCAGCATCACGCGCTTGACGGGGTTCGTCTGCACACCGATCTTGTGGAAGAATTTTGCGGCGAGCTTCGGGCTTGCCACCACGCTGATGCGGTCGCCCGCCAGCAGGGTGAAGCTGCCGTCGGGGATGTACACCTCGTGCTGCCCGCGCTCCACAACGCACACAAGCGCGCCGGACTGCAGGCGGCCGAGGTCGGAGAGCTTCATGCCGTCGAGCATGGAGCCGGGGTCGATGCGCATCTTGTGCAGCTCCACGCGGCCCTTTGAGAATGTGTCGATCTTGATGGAGGCCGGGGCGCGCAGGATGCGCGCGATCTCCGTGGCGCTGGCCAGCTCCGGGTTGAGCGCCATGCTCAGCCCGAGGTCGTCCTGAATGAGGTGCAGCCCGCTCGTATATTCCGGGTTGCGCACGCGGGCGATCGTGTTGCCCACGCCGAGGCGCTTGGCAATGAGACACGAGAGCAGGTTCTGTTCGTCCGTGGACATCACGGCGATGACAAGATCGGCAGAGGGCACGCCGGCCTCCACCTGCGTGTCCATGCTGATGCCGTTGCCCTCGACGGTCATGACGTCGAGCGTGTTGCCGATGGCGTCGAGCGCAGCCGTGCGCGTGTCGACGACGGTGATCTCGTGACCCTCGCGGAGCAGCTGCTCCGTCAGCGTCGCGCCGATCTTGCCGGCTCCGATGATAACAATGTTCATTCCCGAAAAGACTCCTGTATGGTGAATTTCAAAATGATCCGATTATGGTATTGGCGGGGCCGCAGCGGCGCGTTGTAGGGGCATGCCCCTCCTCTGCAAAGGCCACTTGCTTTTTGCCTAAACTACACAAATTTTATCATAGCACGCCGCAGGACGGAATGCAAGCCTGAAATAGGGCAGGAGTTCTCCCTTACATGCCGCAATATCCGTCAGCGCAGGTAGCCGCTGTCGCGCAGCGACACAAAGTCGTCATCCGCGATCACCAGATGGTCCAGCAGCAGAATGTCCACGACGTCGAGTGCCTGCTGCAGGCGGCGCGTCAGCTCCACATCCTCGTGCGACGGCAGGGCAATGCCCGCCGGGTGGTTGTGCGCCAGCACCACGCCGCTGGCATTCGCGCTCAGCGCGGCGCGCATGAGCTTGCGCATCGGCACGTTGGCCGAGTTCACGCTGCCCTCGCTCAGGCAGGTGCAGGTCAGAAGCCGCCCGGCGGCGTCCAGCGCCAGCAGGTATACAAGCTCCTCCCGCGCGCCGTAGAAAAACGGCAGCAGAAAATTGCCGAAATCCGTCGTGCCCGTCAGGCGCGCGCCGGAAAACGGCCGGGAGAGGTAGTAGCGCCGGTGCAGCTCCGTCACGAGCCGCAGCAGCAGCGCCCGCGATGCATCCATCCCCTCCACGCTGGCCAGCTCCTCCGGCGAGGCGGAGAGGGCCGCGCCGAGAGAGCCGAACTGGCCGATGAGCCGCGCGGCGAGCGTCCGTGGCTCCTCCGCGCCCGTGCCCGCGTGCAGCAGCAGGGTCAGCAGCTCCTCGTCCGTGAGGGCGTCCGGCGCGCGCTGCAAAAAGCGCCGCAGCAGATTGGCCGTGGATCCGTCCATGGGATCGCCTCCTTTGCGTTGATGGAATATGGAATATTGTAGGGGAGGGGACAGCCGGCCCGGCGCAATGCTGTCGACCGGTACAGGTTGCCGATAAAACGGTGAAAGCCAAAGGTTTGTCATTGCGAGGAGGCCAACGGCCGACGTGGCGCCCTGAGCGCGAAGCGCGAGAAAGTGCCCTTGGGGTGCAATCTCGGGAAGGCAGTTGCGATTTCGCCGGAAGTGCCATGTTATCCAGCCGGGTCCTGCGAGATTCCCACGTCGCTTCGCTCCTCGGAATGACACGTCAGAGTGGTGCGGCAGTGGGAACAGTGCATTGCATCGAATTCGCAATCCTTTTGCCGCTTCGCGGACGGGAGCGGCATGCCGCTCCCCTACAGGTGCAATCGGAGCATGCCGCCTTACAGCATCTTCTTCAGATACTGGCCCGTGAAAGACGCCGGGCAGGCGGCAATGTCCTCCGGGGTGCCGGTGGCGACGATCGTGCCGCCTCCGTCGCCGCCCTCGGGGCCGAGGTCGATGATGTGGTCGGCGCATTTGATGACGTCGAGGTTATGCTCGATGACAAGCACGGTGTTTCCGGCGTCCACGAGCTTCTGCAGCACGTCGAGCAGCTTCTGCACGTCGTACATGTGCAGGCCCGTCGTCGGCTCATCGAGGATATACATCGTGCGGCCCGTGGCGCGGCGCGCCAGCTCCGTTGCGAGCTTCACACGCTGGGCCTCGCCGCCGGAGAGCGTCGTGGAGCTCTGGCCGAGCTTCACATAGCCGAGGCCGACCTCCACGAGCGTTGCGACCTTGTCGCGGATGCGCGGCAGATTTTCAAAAAAGCCCAACGCCTCGTCGGCCGTCATTTCCAGCACGTCCGCAATGGACTTGCCGCGGTAGCGCACCTCGAGCGTCTCGCGGTTGTAGCGCGCACCGCGGCACACGTCGCACGGGACGTAGACGTCCGGCAGGAAGTGCATTTCGATCTTCACAAGGCCGTCGCCGCTGCAGGCCTCGCAGCGGCCGCCCTTGACGTTGAAGGAGAAGCGGCCGGGGCCGTAGCCGCGGGCCTTTGCGTCAGCCGTGGCGGCGAACAGGTCGCGGATGTCGGCAAACAGGCCCGTATAGGTCGCTGGGTTCGAGCGCGGCGTGCGGCCGATGGGGCTCTGGTCGATGACGATTGCCTTGTCGAGGTTCTCGATGCCCTCGAAGCGGTCGTGCCTGCCGGGGCGGACGCGCGCACGGTTCAGCGTGGCCGAGAGCTTTTTGCTGATGATCTCGTTGACGAGTGACGACTTGCCCGAGCCGGACACGCCCGTCACGCACGTCAGCGTGCCAAGCGGGATGCTGACGTCCACATTGCGCAGGTTGTTCTCCCGGCAGCCGAACACGCGCAGGAAATTCCCGTTCCCCGCGCGCCGCTGCGCCGGGACGGCGATGCGCCGCTTACCGGAGAGATACTGGCCCGTGATGCTGTCGGGCGCGTTCATGATGTCCTGCAGCGTGCCCTGCGCCATGATCTGCCCGCCGTGCACGCCCGCGCCGGGGCCGACGTCCACGATATAGTCTGCCGCGCGGATCGTGTCCTCATCGTGCTCGACGACGATGAGCGTGTTGCCGAGGTCGCGCAGGCGGCGCAGCGTGTCGAGCAGCTTGTCGTTGTCGCGCTGGTGCAGGCCGATGCTCGGCTCGTCGAGGATATAGAGCACGCCCATCAGCGACGAGCCGATCTGCGTGGCAAGGCGGATGCGCTGGGCCTCGCCGCCGGAGAGCGTCGCGGCCGCGCGGGACAGCGTCAGGTACCGCAGGCCCACGCTCTGCAGGAAGCCGAGGCGGGCGCGGATCTCGCGCAGGATCTGCTCGGCGATGACGGCCTGCGCGCCCTCGAGCCGCAGATCGTTCACGAATGCCAGTTCGCGGTCGACGGGCATGTCGCAGAATTCCGTGATGGACAGGCCGCCGACGGTCACGGCGCGGGAGATATCGGACAGGCGGCTGCCATGGCAGTGCGGGCAGGGGGAGGCGGACATCGTCTCCTCCAGCTCCTTGCGCATGGCCTCGGACTGCGTCTCGCGCACGCGGCGCTCGATGTTCGGAATGATGCCCTCAAACGCCTGCTCCAGCGTTCCGCGGCTGCTGCCGCGGTCGTAGTGCAGTGTGAGCTTTTCGCCGCGCGTGCCGTAGAGGATGACGTCCATGGCCTCCTTCGAGAGGCTGGAGATCGGCGCGTGCAGGTCGAAGTGATATTTCTGCGACAGGGCGTCGAAGTACATCCGCGCGATGGAGTCGCTGCGGATATTGCCCCAGCCGCTGGCCTGGATGCCGCCGTCGTAGATGGAGAGGGACGGGTCCGGGATGATGATGGCGGGGTCGACCTTCAAAAGGAAGCCGAGGCCACTGCACTCCGGGCATGCACCCATGGGATTGTTGAACGAGAACATGCGCGGCGAAAGCTCCGGCATGGAGATGCCGCACTCGTCGCAGGCATAGTTGCGGGAGAACAGCGTCTCCTCGCCGGTGTCCGGCTGCTGGATGACGACGAGCCCGCCGCCGTGCTCCAGCGCGGTCTCGACGGAATCCGTCAGGCGGCGCGTCAGGTCGCCGCGCAGCACAAGGCGGTCGACCACCAGCTCGATGGTGTGTTTTTTGTTCTTCTCGAGTGTGATCTCCTCGCTCAGGTCATAGAGGATACCGTCCACGCGCACGCGGGAGAAGCCGCTCTTCCGCGCGTCGGCCAGCAGCTTGACGTGCTCGCCCTTCTTGCCGCGCACGACCGGGGCCAGCACCTGAAAGCGCGTGCCCTCCGGCAGGGCCAGCACCTTGTCGACGATCTGGTCGACGGTCTGGCGGCGGATCTCGCGGCCGCAGCGCGGGCAGTGCGGCGTTCCGGCGCGCGCCCACAGCAGGCGCAGGTAGTCGTAAATTTCCGTCACCGTGCCCACGGTCGAGCGTGGGTTGCGGGACGTCGTCTTCTGGTCGATGGAAATGGCGGGGGACAGGCCTTCGATCACGTCCACGTCGGGCTTGTCCATCTGGCCCAGGAACTGCCGCGCATAGGCCGAAAGCGAGTCGACATAGCGCCGCCGCCCCTCGGCATAGATCGTGTCGAACGCAAGCGACGATTTGCCGGAGCCGGAAAGCCCTGTGAATACGCACAGCGCGTCGCGCGGGATCTCCACATCCACATTTTTCAGGTTGTTTTCGCGCGCACCGCGCACGAGGATGGAATTTCGCATAGCTGCCTCCTGCCGATGATTTCTCTGAAGTCTTATTATACCACGCTGTCCGGATCGCAGCAACGAAAATTTATAAACAAATGTACGATTTTTCGCCGACCGCCCCATAGGGCACTGCCGAATCGTGCCGGCTGCCGTTAAAATGGTATGCACCAATTGCGTCTGTAGCGGCGCTCAGTGAGCGCCTTGCAGACTGACAATGACTGCGGCACACATTGCAGCGCAAGGCTCCCAAGTTTGTCATTACGAGGCCCCAACGGGGCCGTGGCAATCTCGCAGAACCCGGCCGAATCGCGAGAAAGCGATCGGCGAAAACGCAACTGCCTCTCCGAGATTGCACCCCAAGGGCACTTCCTCGCGCTTAGCGCTCAGGGCGCCACGTCAGGGAAGCGCGAGTTGCATCAGCGCTCTCCCCTACAACATCCTGTCGAAAAAATCAAAAATCGCCATCAATCCGGATTTTTCCGGTCCAATTTCTCCTTTTCGGTTGCTTTCGCAGAAAAAATCCGTTATGATGGAAGGTAGAATCTGCAATTGCATTTTTCACGGCCGTTTCTGCCGCTGCCCGGCGTTTTTCCGGCGCATAACGCAGCCGCGTCCGGTTAAAACAAACAAGGGACACGGGCTTTCGCCCGGCAGACTGTCAAAAAAACTGCCAAGCCAAAAGCTTCGGAGGGAAGAAAAGCGTGAAAGGAAACCGTCAGGGTGTCCTTTCGCGTCCAATCACCCGCCGCAGCGGCAGAATTGCAAAATAAGATACAACAAAATTCTATTTTGCAATTCTGAAAGCAGCTTGGCGAAAAGCCCGAAGGGTTTTTTTGACAAGCTGACGGGCATTTGCCCGGCCCCTACCGGCCTCTGCCTGCATGCCGGAGAGGAGGGCTTTTCTTGGAAGAAGATGATCTGTTATGGGTCCTGGGGGCCTTCCCCCAACCCGTTTTTCTGACGGACGGCGAGACCGTCCAATGGCGCAACGCCGCGGCGTCCGCCGTGCTCGATCCGGGCGCGTCCCTGCAGCCCATGCTGCAGGGAACGGCGTTCGGCCTGTGGTCACGCAGGGGCACGCTGCGCCTGAGCCTGCCGTTCGGCGGGGCGCTGTGTGATTTTTCCGTCCGCGCGATGCAGCGGGGCCTGCTGTTTCTGGCCGATGCCCCGCATGAGCCGTCTGCGGCGGCCGGGGCGGCGCTCAAGGCCTCGGCCATTCTCCGCCGTCCGCTGCAGAATGTCATGACGGCGGCGCGTGAGCTGTTCGACCGCGTGGAGGACCTCGAGGAACCGGCGGCCACGGCCGTCTCCTCCGAGCTGAACCGCGGGCTGTATCAGCTCCTGCGCCTGTGCGGCCAGCTCACCACGGGCGGCGAGCTGCTGGCCGGCACCTGCAAGCCGGAGCGGCACCGCGTGGACCTGACGGCCCTGCTGGACGGCATCGCGGACGATGTCGCCCCGCTGTTCGAGCGCGCCGGGCGGCGCTTTGTCTACCGCGGCCTGCCGGCCGCCGTCACCGCCGATGCGGATGCCAAGCTTGTGGAGCGCGCGGTGTATAACCTGCTGTCCAACGCGCTGGCCTTTACCCCGGCGGGCGGCGAGATCTGCCTGAGCCTTGAGCGGCGCGAGCAGTCGCTGCTCATCCGCGTGACGGATACGGGCGAGGGCTTCCCGGAGAGCGTGCTCGGCACGCTGTTCGACCGCTACAGCCTCATCCCCGTCGGCGACCCGCGCTGGGGCACCGGCTATGGCCTGCCCATGGTCCGCGAGATCGCCCGCCTGCACGGCGGCACGCTCATGGCGGCCAATGTCCCGACCGGCGGCGCGGACGTGATGTTCACGCTCTCGCTCGTGCGCCGGCCCGCAGCCGTCCGCACCGCGCAGCAGCGCTTCGATTACCTCAGCGGCTACCGCCATGCCCTCGTCGAGCTGTCCGACAGCCTCTCCGCGTCGCTGTACGACCCCGCAACGGTGTCCTGATCAGCAGACTGCCGATGGCGCATTGCAGGGGAGCGGCACGCCGCTCCCGGCGCAGAGCTGCCGATTCCATAATGGCAGAGGCCAAAAGTCAGCCTGCATGGCGGTCACGGACCGCCATGCAGGCTCAGCTTGTCAAAAAAGTCCCTTCGGGATTTTTCGCCAAGCTGCTTTCAGAATTGCAAAATGAAATTTTGTAGTATTATTTTGCAATTCTGCCGCTGCGGCGGGTTATTG
>NZ_DBFZUT010000013.1:0-14357 GCF_048519415.1 Faecousia sp.
CCTACCTTTTCCAGCACATGCTGACTCCGGGTGTTTTTCCTGATGGTATCTGCGTTTACCGCAGCCATTCCAAACTCGTCAAAGGCGGTCTTTACTGCCAAACGTTCTGCCTGCGTTCCATATCCTTTTCCCTTCACCGCGTCGTTTTGCATATGGATACTCAGGGAACATTCTTTTTTATCATGGTCAATCTGCTTCAATTGCAATTCCCCGATCGCCTTATACCCAAGCATGATTGCAAACAGTCTGCGTGAAGCATCCTGCCCCTTCATATCAAAATATCGATTTACCGCAGCTTCGTCATAAACATAGGGCTGAAACAGGTGCATATCCATATAGATAGACGCATCATTCGTCCAATGCTTGTACAGTTCGTGACATAGTTCTCGCGTCATCGCCTTTAACTGAATTGTTGGCATGTTATACCTTACCTACCTTATCATTCCGATTTATTGCTTTATTTAATTCTATCATATGGCTTTAATATGTGCAAGAACAGTCCCGGCAGACATTACTGCCGGGACTGAAACTGTCTTACGACCACCCGCATTTCTGGGCGGCCGCTTTGTTATGTTCCTTATTTGCAGAGCTGCACGATCATATCGGCACAGGTGTCCACGCCGAGCGCGCCGCTGTTGAGGCAGATGTCATAATTCTGTGCCTGCCCCCAGACGCGGCCCGTGTAGTTCTTATAATAGACCTTGCGCTTCTGGTCCTTCTCGGCGAGACGCTTCTCCGGTGCCTTCTGCGTCTGGCCGTAGCGCTCGACGATGCGGCGGGCGCGGCTGGCCATGTCGGAACAGATGAACACATGCAGGCAGTCCTTCCGGTCGCGCAGGATATAGTCCGCGCAGCGGCCGACGATGACGCACTTGCCCTTTTCCGCCAGCTCCTCGATGATCTTGCTCTGCGTGATATAGAGCTGATCGTGCATGGAGAGGTTGTCGTGGCTGTAGCGCTCGGCCGTGGCCAGATAGAACAGCAGGCTGTTGCGGGCGTTGGCATATTCGCCGTGCTCCTCGATGTACTCCGGCGCAAAGCCGCTGCGCTTTGCGACCTCATCGACCAGCTCGCGGTCATAGAACGCATAGCCGAGCTTCTCTGCGACCTGCTTGCCGATGCTGCGGCCGCCGCTGCCGAATTCACGGCTGATCGTAATGATATTCTTCATGACGGTTTCCCCCCGTTCTTTTACATACAGACTGCCGAATAAGTTCCCTCTGTCCTGGCAGGTTTTCGACAGTCTGATAGAAATAGTATAGCACACAATGCGCAAAAATGCAAAATGCAGGAATAAAAATTGCAAAAAAATCACCTTGACGAAAAATTCCCTCCGGGATTTTTCGTCAGGGAAACCTTCGGCTGAGCAGATTTTTTTAGCAGTCTGTTCCGTGCATCAAAAAGCCTCGCAGAGTTCGCCGCCCGCAGGTGGCGAATCAATTGAAATCATTTTTTCCGGCGGCGTGTACGTCGGAAAAATACCGCTCAGTCCGCCAGTGTGCGGGGCGTCCGCTTTTGGCGGACGATCCGTGCGCGCAGCGGACTGCGATCTCCACGTCGGAAAAGCCCGCCGGGCTTTTCCGAAAAAAATCACCCCGCCGGAGCGGAGTGATTTTGGAAAAGCGATTACTGGGCCTTCTTGGCAGTCTCGACGAGAGCGCCGAACGCAGCGGCATCCGTGATCGCGAGCTCGGAGAGGCTCTTGCGGTTCATCTCGATGCCGGCCTTCTTCAGGCCGTTCATGAAGCGGGAATAGTTCATGCCGTAGGGCTTGACAGCGGCGGAGATACGAGCGATCCACAGGCGGCGGAAATCTCTCTTCTTCTGCTTACGGCCGATGTAGGCATAAACGCCGGACTTCTTGACGGCCTGCTTGGCCATCTTGAAATGGGTGGACTTGGAGCCCCAGTAGGACTTCGCAAGCTTCAGGGTCTTATTTCTTCTCTTGCGCGTCATCATCGCGCCTTTTACTCTTGCCATCTTTTGAATCCTCCTATCCGATTATTTGTACGGGATCATCTTTTTGATGCTCTCGACATTGGTGACATCCGCGTAGGTCGTGCTTCTCAGGCGACGGCCGCGCTTGGTGTCCTTCTTGGTGAGGATATGGCTCTTGAACGCGTGCGCTCTCTTGACCTTACCGGTCTTGGTGAGATTGAATCTCTTCTTCGCACCGCTGTGGGTTTTGAGTTTCGGCATGATTCTTCTCCTTTGTGATTATTTTGCATTCTTCGGCGACAGGAACAGCGTCATGAACCGGCCGTCGAGCTTGGGTTTTTTATCCACGTTTGCGACTTCAGCGCATCCCTCGCCAAACCGGATCAAAAGCTGCTCGCCGATGTCGGTATGCGCCATTTCACGCCCGCGGAAGCGCACCGTGACCTTCACGCGGTTACCTTCCTTCAGGAATTTCATCGCGTTGCGCATTTTCACATTCAGGTCGTTCGTGTCGATGCCCGGGGACATGCGGATCTCCTTGATCTCGACGACGCGCTGATTCTTCCGGGCTTCCTTTTCCTTCTTGAGCTGGTCAAAGCGGAACTTGCCGTAGTCCATGATCTTGCACACGGGGGGAACGGCGTTGGGCGAGATCTTCACAAGGTCGAGCTCCTGCTCCTCTGCCTGGGCCAGCGCCTCCTGTGCGGAGACGATGCCGAGCATGGTGCCGTCCGCTGCGATCAGGCGGATCTCCTTATCCCGGATCTCCTCATTGAGCTGATGATCTAATTTGCCGATGGTAAAGCACCTCCAAACAAAAAATTGCGGATGCCGCAGCACCCGCAACCGAACACACCGCGCCCAAAGCGCAGCGAGACTCGATATCAGACCCCTTTGCCTTCGCTTGGGGTGAGGTCGGGGCTGCCGGCCTTCTTCGTTTTGCGGAACTATTTTAGCACGGAAGTTCCGTGATGTCAAGCATGATTTTTTCTTTATCGCAGGCTTTTTCCGCAGAATCCAAACGAAAAAGTTGAATTCTCCCGAGAAATATGCTATTCTATTTAAGAAATCATCTGTCGGTCCCACAGTCTGCCTGCTGTGCCCCGACGCGGAAAGGACGGGCCATGATCGACCTGCATTGTCATATTCTCCCCGGCGTGGACGACGGCTCTCCCGACGCGGAGATCTCGCTTTCCATGGCGCGCCACGCCGCCGAGAGCGGCGTCACGGCCATTGCCGTCACGCCGCACTGCAACCTGCCCGGCTTCCGCCGCAATTACCGCGGCCCGGACTACCGCAGGCGGCTGAACGACCTGCGCGAGCTGCTGACGCAGGAAAACATTCCGCTGCAGCTGTACTCCGGCGCGGAGGTGTTTGCGGACCCCTCGAATATCCGCACGCTCATCGAGCAGCATGAGCTCATCACGCTCGGCGGCTCACGGTATCTGCTCGTAGAATTTGACTTTGGACTGCCCGGCTCCGTGCTGCTGCGGACGCTCGAGGCCATCGCGCAGCGCGGCCTTGTGCCCGTTGTGGCCCATCCGGAGCGCTATGACGCCGTGCAGCGCGACCCCGGCCTTGCCGCATGGTGCTTTTCCCGCGGGATGCTGCTGCAGCTGAACAAGGGCAGCCTGCTCGGTCTGCTCGGCAGCCGTGCAGAGGACACCGCCCTGCACCTGCTCTCGCACGGTCTGGCGCATCTCATCGCGAGCGACGCCCACGACGACCGCTTCCGCACAACGGGCTTCCGGTCGCTTCTGCCGGTGCTCGAGCCCATATGCCACCCCGATTATATCGCGCTGCTCCTGCACGGCAATCCCCGCAGGATCCTGCGCGATGAACCGATCCCCATTCCGCCGCTTCAATCCGACTGACCCGCAGGAGGCTTTTCATGAGGAAATTACAGATCACCCTGATCGCCCTGTTTCTGGCCGTTGCCATTGCATTCTGCGCCGTGTTCCTGCACGACCGCCTGACGGCCGATCATACCGCGCCCCGCATCGTCTCGGACGGTGTTCCGCTGGAGGTCAGCGTCAACGCAACGGACGCTGAGCTCTGCGCCGGTCTGACCGCAGCGGACGACCGCGACGGCGACCTCACCGACCGCATCATTGTCCGCCGCGTCTCGCAGCTCACGGGCGCGAACAGCGCGCAGGCGACCTACACCGTGTTTGACAGCGCTTCGAACTTCTGCACGTTCACGCGGCCGATCTACTACACGGATTATCACAAGCCGCGCTTCTCCCTGTCGCAGCCGCTCGTCTACGGCGTCGGCAGCACCGTCACCCTGCTCGACCGTCTGAAGGCCGAGGATGTGCTTGACGGCGATCTCACGGACAAGATGCGCCTGACGCTCGTGAACCTGTCCGTCGGCACCGAGGGCGACTACCGCATCCGTGTGCAGGTCACAAACAGTGCGGGCGACACGTCCATGCTCTCCCTGACCGTGATGATCCGCAACCGCACGGCCCGGCATCCCGTCATCACGCTTTCGGATTACCTCGTCTATGCCACGGGAGATGAGACACCGGAGGATTACCGCAGCCTGATCGCCTCCGTGCTGCAGTCGGAGCACGGAGCGAGCGTCGATCCGTCGAAGGTCGAGATCTCCGGGAAGATCGACCACGAGCATCCGGGCAGCTATGACGTGCTCTTCTCCTATACGAACGACGCCGGTCTGGAGAGCTCCGTCATTCTGACCGTCGTCGTGGAGTAAGGGGGCAGCCATGAAAGAACAGAAAACGACCAAATGGTCCAACTTCAATCCGCTGTGCCTTGCGCGCCATGTGCTGCGCAATCTCTGGATGACCGTTCTGGCCGGGCTCATCTGCGTTATGGCGGTCTATCTGCTGCAGACGCTCGTGTCCAAGCCGAGCTATGACAGCCAGGTCACCTTCGCCGTGACGAGCCGCAGCGCCTCCGCCACAGCCTCCGGCAGCATCGCCGTGACGGACTCCGTGGCGAGCCAGTTCGGCGAGCTGCTGCAGAGCAATCCCGTCCGCACCGCCGCTGCCGCCGAAATGGGCCTGAACGCCTTCCCGGGGACGTGCAGCGTCGATGTGCCGGAGAACACGAACATCCTCATTCTGACCGTCACTGCCCCGACGCCGGAGCTTGCCTTCCGCGGGGCGCTGGCCGTGATGGACTGCTACGAAGCCTATGCGGACTTCATCCTCGCCTCGGCCGTGCTGAACCCCATCAACGGCCCGACGCTCCCGTCGCAGCCCAGCGCGCAGGCCTCGCGCGACCGTCTGCTCAGGCTGGCTGGGCCCATCGGCGCGCTGGCCATGATCGCAGTCCTGCTGCTTCTCGCCGTCTCGCAGGAGACGGTGCAGACCGTCCCCGGCGCGCGCGATCAGCTCGACACGAAGCTGCTCGCCACCCTGCGCCACGAGCGCAAGCGCGGCGCGCTGCTGCGAAATAAAAAATCCGCCCTGCTCATCTCGGACCCGACCTGCAGCTTCTATTACACCGAAACGGTCCATCAGCTCCGCGCGCAGGTGGAGCGGGCACATGAAAAGGATGGCCGGCAGGTCTTCCTCATCACGAGCTGCGCAGAGAACGAGGGCAAATCCACCGTTGCAGCCAATCTTGCCCTGTCACTGGCGCAGAAGCATCAGCGCGTGCTGCTGCTGGACGCCGACCTGCGCAAGCCTGCGCAGTCGCTGATCTTTTCGGCCTCGCCTGCCCCCGGCACGGACCTTGGCTATCTCATCACGCACCGCCCGGACCGCGAGGCGCTGGAAAAGGCCATTGTCCGCGACGAAGCGACCGGCCTGTCCCATCTCTATGCCGCGCCGCTGCGCCGCAGCCAGAGCGAGGCGCTCAGCCCGGATTCATTCCGTCCGCTGCTCGACGCGCTGCGCGAGAGCTATTCCTACATTCTCATCGACACGCCACCCTTCAGCTTCTTCGCCGATGCCGAGGTGCTGGCCGATGCAGCCGATGCCGCGATCCTCGTCGTCCGGCAGGACCTCGTCCCCGCCGCCGTCGTAAACGACACCATCGACGATCTGAACGCCGCCCACGCCGCGCTGCTTGGCTGCGTGCTCAATAATTATCAGTCGTTCCACTTCGGCAGCCGTCTCGGCGGCTATGGCTATGGCTACGGCTATGGCAGCTACGGCGGAAAATACGGCTATTACGGCTACGGCAGCAAGCAAGGAAAGGAGGCCGCTCATGGAAGAACAGACGACGCAAGGAATTGACCTTTCCGTTTTCCTGCACAATTTCCGCCGCACCCTGCAGCACTTTTTCTGGGTCCCGATCGTGCTCGGTCTGCTGCTCGGCGGCATGAGCTGGCTGCGCGCCGCGCGCAGCTATGCCCCGGTCTATCAGAGCTCCGCCGTGTTCTCCGTCAGCGCGGGCTTCTCGTCCTCGACGGATATCCTCAGCCACAGCACCTATCTCGACAGCAACGCCGCCGCGCAGCTCTCAGCCACGTTCCCCTATGTCCTGCAGAGCGATCGCATGCAGCTGCTGCTCCAGCAGGAGCTGGGCGACCAGCGTGCTCCCGTCAGCCTGTCGGCCAGCTCTGTGGCGGATGCCGCCCTGTTCACGCTGACGGCAACGGGCAGCGACCCGCAGGCCGTCTATGACACGCTGCTGGCCGCCATCGAGGTCTACCCCGCTGCGGCGACCACCATTCTGGGCGACACGCAGATTCAGGTCATTGACCAGCCGGTCGAGCCGTCCGCTGCGCCCATCAACGCCAACACGGCTCTGCAGACCGGCATCCGCCGCGGCGTCGTCGGGCTGGTCCTCGGCCTCGTCCTTGTGGCGCTGCTCTCCCTGACGCGCCGCACCGTTCACTCTGCCGAGGACCTGCACCGCCTCATCAGTCTGTCCTGCCTCTCCTCCATCCCCGCCGTGCGCCGCGGAAAGCGCACCCGCCGCGAGGCTCCCTCGCTTCTGCTGACGCATGCGGGCACAGGCTCCGACTTCTCCGAGGCCATGCGCAACCTCAGCCTGAAGCTGCAGCGTATCACCTCGAAGCACGGCGCAAAGGTCGTTCTCATCACGAGCACCGTCCCCGGCGAGGGCAAAACGACCGTTGCCTCGAACCTCGCACTGGCGCTGGCCGCCGAGGGCAAGCGCGTCATCCTCATCGACGGCGACCTGCGCAAGCAGTCGCTCAAGCCGCTGTTCGGCATCGGCGCGCACTCCGACGGCCTTGTCGAGGTGCTCAGCGGCAAGGCAAAGAACTTCCGCCTGCTGCCCGTTCCGGATTCCGGCCTGCTGCTGCTCTCCGGCGACGGCACTGTCGCCCAGCCGCAGCGCCTGCTCGGCTCGCCGCGCATGGGCCAGATTCTGGAGCTGCTGCGGCAGAAGCTCGACTACATTCTCATCGATACGCCGCCTGCGGGCGTTCTGTCCGACGCTGCAGCGCTGGCCAAATATGCCGACGGCGCTATTTACGTCGTGCGGCAGGATATGGCAAACTCCGTCCAGATCGTCAACTCCGTCCAGTCGCTCTCCGGCGCCGTGCCGCTGTATGGCTGCGTGCTGAACTGCACGCAGGCCGGAACGACGCGCTCGGGCTATCGCTATGGCTATCGCTATGGCTACCGCTACGGCTATCAGTACGGCTACAGCAGCCACTACAGCCACTATAGCCACTACAGCTCCGACGCAGGCGACCGGCGCTGAGGAGGGCGGGCATGTCTCTGATTCGAAAGCTCCGCGACCGCCTGCAGGGCGCGACGCTGCACGACCTCTGGGTCGAAACGCGCTGGGTCCTGCACCACAGCAAGCGCTACCGCCGCTCCATTGCGGCCTATGTACTGCTCGGCATCGCCTCCATTGCGCTGAGCCTGCTGTCGAGTCTCTCCTCGCGTGAGCTCATCAACGCCATCGTCTATCTGCAGGGCGGCGGGCGGCGCGTGCTGTTCTGCGGCGTCACCGTCGTGCTGCTGGCAGGCTCGACCATCGTGCTCAATGCTCTTGTCAGCCGTTTCAGTGCAAAGATCAACCTCCGTGTCGGCAACGAGCTGCGCGCCGAGGTCTTCGGCATGTTCCTGAACACGGACTGGGAATCCCTGCAGCAGTTCCACTCCGGCGATCTGCTCAGCCGCATCAACACGGACGTCTCGAATGTGGCGGGCAGCGTGCTTGGCTGGATCCCGTCCCTTATCCTGCGTCTGACCCAGTTTCTGGCCTCGCTGGCCGTCATTCTGGTCTACGACCCGACCATGGCAGTGCTGGCCCTGCTGAGCGCGCCCGTGACGCTGCTGCTGTCGCGGCCGCTTGTGGGAAAAATGCGCAGCTTCAACCGCGATATGCGCGCCGTCGGCAGCGAAATGACGGCCTTTCAGGAGGAGACGCTGCAGAACATCCCCGCCATCAAGGCATTCCATCTCGTCGATGCCTTCCGCGAGAGGCTCGATCGCGTGCAGGAGCGGTATTATGACACCGGCATCGCGTTTCAGCGCTTCTCCATTCTGACCTCGTCGTTCCTCTCGTCGTGCGGCATGCTCGTAAGCTACCTCTGCCTCGGCTGGGGTGCTTACCGCCTGTGGCAGGGCCGGATCGACTTCGGCACGATGGTGCTGTTCCTGCAGCTGGCGTCCTATCTCTCCTCGTCGCTCAGCGCGCTCATCCATCTGGTCCCCTCCGCCATCGAGGCCTCCGTCTCCGCGCGGCGCATCATGTCCGTGCTGGAGCTGCCGCGGGAGCGGCTCGACCACCCGGAGCGTGCGCAGCGGCTCGTCCGCGAGGGCGTTCCGCTGACGCTGTCGCTGCAGGGGCTGGAGTTCGCGTATCAGGGCCGCGCGCCCGTTCTGAAGCAGCTGGATCTGCAGGTGCAGCCGCATGAGATGATCGCCATCGTCGGCCCGTCCGGCAGCGGCAAGACGACGCTGTTCCGCCTGCTGCTTGGCCTGCTCCGCCCGACGGGCGGCAGCGCCGTGCTGACCGGCGGCGGCGAGGCGCTGGACGTCTCCCCCTCCACGCGCTGCTGCTTTGCCTATGTGCCGCAGGACAACGTGATCTTCTCCGGCACCGTGGCCGAGACGCTCCGCCTTGTGCGGCCGAACGCCCCGGAGGAGGCCCTGTGGGCCGCGCTGCGCGCCGCCTGCGCCGAGGATTTTGTCCGCAGCCTGCCCGGCGGGCTGGACTGCCCGCTGCGCGAACGCGGCGGCTCGCTGTCCGAAGGGCAGAACCAGCGGCTGGCCATTGCGCGCGCCATTCTGGCCGATGCTCCTATCCTGCTGCTCGACGAGGTGACGTCGGCGCTCGATCTGGAGACGGAGCAGCGCGTGCTCGAGAACATCGCCGCCCTGCCCGGAAAAACCTGCATCCTCAGCACCCACCGGCCGAGCGTGCTGTCGCTGTGCAGCCGCGTTTACCGTCTGCACAATGCCGCGCTCGAGCTCCTGCCGGAGTCCGAGTGGCGCAGATTATACCGGAATAATTGACGAAAACGGACGCACCCGCGCGGGTGCGTCCGAATTTTTTCATCTGGGGCAGCTAGAGCATGCAGCGGTGTTCCCTGAGCGCCCAGCAGAGGACAATTCAATCGCAAAAGGGCACAGGTGCGCCGCCGCATTTCCCTGAATTGTCATTGCGAGGAGGCGCAGCCGACGTGGCAATCTCGCAGTACCCGCTTGGATAACAGAGAAACCATCGGCGATATCGTAGCCGCCTTTCCGAGATTGCCGCGGCCCCTCCGGGGCCTCGCAATGCCAATTCAGGCAAGTGCCGTGGTACATCAGCACCCTTACACAGTTCAATTACCCTGTACAAGGCGGTCACTGACCGCCGCTACAGACGCAATCGGTTTGTGCGTTTTTTACGACAGTCAGTGCGAACTGCGGTCCCCTAACTGAGATTGCCACGTCGCTTCGCTCCTCGCAATCATCACGTTTTTTGAACACCACGATAAACGAAAATGCGGAAACGGCTCGTTCGGCAGGCGGATATCCGCCTGATGTGCCGCATCAATTTCGTGAATTTCGATCATCCATGCTCTCTTCCGGCCGTCAGACCGCCTCGATCTTGATAAGATTGGTGTTGCCGGACTTACCGTTCGTGATGCCGCCGGTCATAACAACATTGTCGCCCGGCTGCAGGTGCATCGTGTCGCGGGCGGCGCGCAGTGCATGATAGAACAGCACGTCCGTGGAGTTGAACTGCTCGCTCAGCACCGGCAGCACGCCCCACGACAGCGAGAGCTTATACCACACGCGCTTGTTCGTCGCCATGCCGACGATGTCCGTCGGTGCACGGAAGCGCGAGACCATCCGGACCGTCATGCCGGACATGGACGTCACAACGATGACCTTGGCCCCGATGTCGATGGCCATGCCGCACGTTGCGTGGGAAATGGCGTCCACGCGGTCGTGGATGACAAATTCGTTCGTGCGGAAGCGCTTGGCGTAGTCGATGTGGCGCTCCGTCTCCTCAGCGATCTCCGCCATGGTCCGCACGGTCTCCACCGGATACTTGCCCGCGGCTGACTCGCCGGAAAGCATGACGGCGCTCGTGCCGTCATAGACGGCGTTGGCCACATCGGAGATCTCCGCACGCGTCGGGCGCGGATTGTGGATCATAGATTCAAGCATTTCCGTGGCCGTGATGACGCGCTTGCCGAGCAGGCGGCATTTCGTGATGAGGTATTTCTGAATGGCAGGCAGCTCCGTGAACGGGACCTCCACACCGAGGTCGCCGCGTGCGACCATGATGCCGTCACAGACCTCGCTGATCTCCTCAATGTTGTCCACGCCCGCGCGGTTCTCGATCTTGGCGATGATGTCGATGTCCTCGCCGCCGTTGGCATTCAGGAACGCATGCAGATCCAGAAGGTCCTGCTTGCAGGAGACAAAGGAAGCCGCAATAAAGTCCACGCCGTTGCGGATGCCGAACAGAAGGTCGTCCTTGTCCTGCTCGCTGAGATAGATCTGATGCAGGACCTTGTTCGGGAAGCTCATGCTCTTGCGGTTGGAAAGCTCGCCGCCCACGACGACGCGGCAGTGCACGTCCGTCTCCGAGAGGTCCTGCACCTCGAAGATCACAAGGCCGTTGTTCACGAGCACGCGGTCGCCCACGGCCAGATCGTGCGGCAGACCGGCATAATTCACGCTGACGATCGTCTCGTCGCCCTCGACCGGGCGCGTTGTGAACGTAAAGGTATCGCCGTCATGCAGCTCGATATGCCCCGCGGCAAACGTGCCGATGCGGTACTCCGGGCCCTTCGTATCGAGCATGATGGCGATCGGCAGGCCAAGCTCCTCGCGCACCTGCTTGATCATGTCGATCTTGGCCTGATGCTCGGCATGGGTGCCGTGCGAAAAATTCAGGCGGGCCACATTCATGCCCGCGCGGCACATATCGGCAAACACGGCCGGGTCACTGCTGGCCGGGCCGATGGTACAGACGATCTTTGTTTTCCTCATAGCGATAATCCCCTTTCGCCGCATACCGCGGCATAAAAAAAGACAGGACGGCAGTCCTGTCCGATCCGTGTGCCGCACAGAAGCACGGCACAGCCGATCCAGCAGGAATAGGGCCCCACGACCCTATGACAGACTCCACCGCTCCTGCTGTCCCATATTCTCACGGGAATTATTGTAGCAGACATCCCCGCCGGTGTCAATTCCCGGTGCAGAACGGAGCCGCACGAATTTCGCCGTGCAGCTCCGTGATTTTTGTTAAGAATGCCCTACTTTTGATTTTTCTCAAGCCACTTGGCCAGTGCGTCGGCCATGCCGCTGTTCACAGGCTTGTCATCCTTCTGCTGCTGCAGATACTTTGCCACATCGCGCTTGCCCGCCCCGGCACTTTTGCGCCGCTCCTGGAAGGCGGAGAGCTTTTCCCGGTAGCCGCAGACGCAGGCGAACATCTGATTCTCACCCTCGCCGCGCAGCTCCATTTTCTTGAAGCAGTTCGGGCAGCGTGCGTTCGTCACCTGCGTGACGCTTTTGCGATAGCCGCACTCGCGGTCCGGGCAGACGAGCATCTCGCCGCGCTTTCCCTTGACGAGCAGCAGGAACTTGCCGCAGTCCGGGCAGGTCTTGCGCGTCTGGTTGTCGTGGGTGTATTTCGCATCGCTTGCCTTGACGGCCGCAACGAGACGCGACGCATAGGCGCGCATTTCCTCGACGAATTTTGCGTCGCGCTCCTGTCCCTTTGCGATCCGGGCAAGGCGGTCCTCCCACTGTGCCGTAAGCGCAGCCGAGCGGAGGTCCTCCGGGGCCAGCTCCACAAGCTGCATGCCCTTGGACGTCGGGACGAGCTCCTTACCGCGCCGCTCGATATAAAATGCAGAGAACAGCTTTTCGATGATGTCCGCGCGCGTGGCAGGCGTGCCAAGGCCGCTTGTCTCCGCCAGGATCTTCTGCAGGGCCTTATCTGTGACCTGCGCCTGCGGATGCTCCATGGCCGTCAGCAGCGTCGCCTCCGTATAGCGCGGCGGAGGCGGCGTCTTGCCCACCGCAACGGACGCGCCGAGGATCGACAGCCTCTGCCCCTGCTCCAGCGCCGGGAGTGTCTGCGGCTCGTCCTCTTCCTCGTCCTCCAGCTGGAAGCTGCGGTCATAGACCCTGCGCCAGCCCGGCTCCGAGACGATGCGGCCCTTGGCCGTAAAGTCATGGTCCCCGGCGCGCAGCGTCAGCTCGACCTCCTCATAGGCACACGGCGGCATCAGCACCGCAAGGAAGCGGCGCACGACGAGGTCATAAATATTCCGCTCCGGCCCGGAAAGCTGCCACAGATCCGGGGCCTCCTCCGTGGGGATGATGGCGTGATGATCCGTGACCTTGGCATTGTTCACCAGATATCTGGTCGAAAGCGGGCGGCGGCGCATCAGCTCCTGCGCAAAGGGCTTGTAGTCCCCTGTCATCACGGCACGCAGGCGGTCTGGCAGCGTCGGAACGACGTCGTCGGAGATATAGCGCGAGTCCGTGCGCGGATAGGTCAGCAGCTTGTGCTGCTCATAGAGGGCCTGCATGAGATTCAGCGTTTCCTTTGCGGAATAGGCGTATTTTTTATTTGCATCGCGCTGCAGCTCCGTCAGGTCATAGGCCGCAGGCGGCGGCGTCATGCGGCGCATCCGGCGCACCTGCCGGATGGTGCAGGTCCCTGTGCGGCAGGCCTCGGCGATCCGCTCGGCCAGCGCGCGGTCAAATGTACGGCTGTTTCCGTTTGCATCGCGCCAGACGGCCGTGAAGCCCGCGAGCTTCAGCCGGACGCCGTAGAATTCCTTCGGCACAAAGCTGCGGATCTCCTGCTCCCGCGCGGCGATAAGGGCCAGCGTCGGTGTCTGCACGCGCCCGGCCGAGAGCTGCGCATTGTATTTGCACGTCAGGGCGCGCGTCACGTTCAGGCCGACGAGCCAGTCGGCCTCGCTGCGCGCCTGCGCGGAGCGGAACAGATTTTCATAGTCCGCCGCCGGGCGCAGATCTGCAAAGCCGTCGCGGATGGCCTTGTCTGTCTGGGACGAGATCCAAAGCCGCTTTGCAGGCTTGTTCCAGCCCGCCTTGGCCATGATCCAGCGCGCAACGAGCTCACCCTCGCGCCCGGCATCCGTAGCAATGATCAGGCCGGTGATGTCGCCGCGCTTCATCAGCCCCTGCACCACGCGGAACTGCCGCGCCGTCTGCGGGATGACAACGAGCTTCCTATGCTGCGGGAGCATCGGCAGGTCGGCCATGTCCCACTTCTCCCACTTTTTCTCATAGACGTCCGGGTCGGCCAGCGTGACCAGATGCCCGAGCGCCCAGGTGACAACATAGCGGTCGCCTTCCAGGTAGCCCTCGCCGCCGCGCCTGCAGCCGAGCACGCGCGCCAGCTCCCGGCCGACGGAGGGCTTCTCCGCCAGAACGAGCTGTCTGCCCATCAGTCGATCACGCGGACGGCCGTGATGACCGGCTGCTCCGCCGCGGGAATCGTGCCGTTGCCGTCCGCCGGCTGCGCGTCCTTGCAGATCTGATCCACAATTTCCATACCGGATGTCACATAGCCAAAGCAGGCATACTGCCCGTCCAGATAGGTCGAATCACTCTGCACGATGAAGAACTGCGAGCTGGCGCTGTCCATGCTGACGCTGTTGCGGGCCATGGAGATCGCGCCGCGCGTATGCGACAGGTTATTTTCCACACCGTTGGCAGAGAATTCGCCCTTGATCGTCCCATCCGAGCCGCCCATGCCGGTGCCCTCGGGGTCGCCGCCCTGGATCATGAAGCCGTCGATGATGCGGTGGAAGGTCAGGCCGTCATAGAAGCCCTCTTTTGCCAGCTTCAGGAAGTTATCAACCGTGATGGGGGCGGCGTCGCCGTCCAGCTCCACGGCGATGGTGCCGTAATCCTGCACCTCGATCTCCACATGGTGCTTTCCGGCCGAGCCGGACGTGTTGTCGTCCTTGCTGCAGGCAGCAAAGACGCAGACGGCCCGCGCCGCCGCAAGGATCAGAGAAAGCCAACGTT
>NZ_DBFZUT010000014.1:0-18708 GCF_048519415.1 Faecousia sp.
CCCTGACGGTTTCCTTTCACACTTTTCTTCCCTCCGAAACTTTCGGCTTGGCAGTTTTTTGACAGTCTTACTCCGGGCAAAGCCCGGAATATCACTTTCTTTTCCGCGGGCACAGCGAACGTCGGATTTTGTCACCAAAAACCAGTATACCCGTTTTCGGATCGTACAAAAAGAAGGCAGCACAAGTTTTGCACTGCCTTTTTTCTTATGAAGCCTCTCCCGTAGCCCGGATTTTTTCATAATTTAGTTCGCTCAGGATCAATCTTTTTTCGCTCATAAAAGCTCTGCCAGCGTTTCCAGCGCGGCCGGAAGGCGCTCCGTTGGCATGCAGGCATAGTTCACGATCGCGCAGCCGCTGTTTTTCCCGTCGCTGCGGTAGTCGCTGAGGAAGCGCAGCGAAAGCCCGCGCTCCGCGGCACTCTGCTTCAGCTCGGCATCGGAGCGGGACGTCGCCAGCCGCAGCAGGAAGTGTGTCCCGGCGTTTTCCTCGATGATCTCGCAGCGCTGCGCCAGAGGGCTGGCCGCAATGGCTGCGAGGATGGCCGCGCGCTTCTCGCGGAAGCGCTTGCGCAGGCGGTTCAGATGGCGCTCATAGTCGCCGGAGGCAATGAAGCGCGCCAGCGTGAACTGCTCGAAGCTCGGCACGGCGCAGGCGTAAAAGCCGAGCTGCGTGCGCAGCCGCTCCATGAGCCGCGGCGGCAGGCAGAGGTAGGCAATACGCAGCGAGGGCGCGATGGTCTGGGAAAATGTGCTCAGATACAGCACCCGGCCCTGCCCGTCCAGACTGAACAGCGGCGGCACGGGCAGGCCCGTGTGGCGCAGCTCGCTGTCGTAGTCGTCCTCGATGATATACCGCTCCGGGGCCTCTGCGGCCCACGCCAGCAGCGCATTGCGGCGGCGGATGGGCATGACAATGCCCGTAGGATAGTGGTGCGCCGGGGAAATATGGGCGATCTGCGCGCCGCTGGCCCGCAGCGCTTCCAAGGACAGGCCCTCGCTGTCAAGGCCGATGGGGCAGACGGTCACATCGTTCGCCGCGTAGATGCCGGAGATCTTGCGGTAGCCGGGGTCCTCGACGGCATAGCGCAGCCTGCGCCCGAGGAGCTGCACGATGAGGCCATAAAGGTACTCCGTGCCCGCGCCGATGAAGATCTGCTCCGGCGAGACGCGCAGGCCGCGCGCCTGCTCCAGATGGGCCGCAATAGCCGCGCGCAGCTCCGGCGCTCCGGCGAAGTCGACCGACTGCATCAGGCGCTTGTCCGCGATGACCTCGCGCATCGTCCGCACCCAGACGGAGGCCGGGAACGGCACGTCCTCGCCCGTGCCGCCGCTGAGGTCGAACAGCGGCTCCGGCGCGGACGGCTGCGGCAGGGACGGCATATGCGGCGGCTGCACAGGGACGCTGCTGCCGATGGCACAGACATACACGCCGCTGCGCGGGCGCGCCTCGGCATAGCCCTCGGCCAGCAGCTGGGCATAGGCGCTCTCCACCGTGACGACGCTCACGCCCAGATGGGTGGCCAGCACGCGCTTGGACGGCAGGCGGGACCCGGCAGGCAGCCGTCCGGCGGCAATATCGTCGCGGATGCTCTGGTACAGCTGCTCATAGAGCGGATGGCCGGGCGTTTTTTTCAGGGTGTAGGTCAGCATGGCAGTTCCTCCATCTGGTCTGGTTAAAAAATTCTGTTTTGGGGCTTTTCATCAGTCCAATTTACAGTATAATAGGTTTCACCATGAAAAGCAAGAGAGGAAACCCATTATGAAACAGACAAAGCTCCGCACCCTGATCCTGGCCGCCCTGTTCGCCGCGCTGACCTGTGTGGCCACGATGATCATCCACCTTCCCTCGCCGATCGGCGGCTACTTCAACCTCGGCGACTGCATGGTGCTGCTCAGCGCCTTCGTGCTCGGCCCGGTCTGGGGCATGGCCGCAGGCGGCATTGGCTCCGCTCTGGCGGACCTGATCTCCGGCGCCATGACCTGGGTGCCCGGCACGCTGGTCATCAAGGCCCTGATGGCGCTCGCCGCCGCTCTGATCTACCGCGCCTTCGCAAAGAACGGCAGCCGGTTCGGCAAATCGTTCACCGGCGCTCTGCTCGGCTCCGTCGCAGCGGAGATCATCATGGTCGTCGGCTACTTCCTGTATGAGCTGCCGATGTTCGGCTACAAGCCCAGCCTGGCATCCGCCGTCTCGACGAACCTGCCGCAGGCGGCCGTCGGCCTTGTGGCCGGTATGGCGCTGTTCACGCTGCTCGACCGCACGCATCTTGCGGCCCGTATGAAAGGAGAACCCGTCCATGCTTGAGGAAATCTGCAGACAGGCCGAACAGGCCGCAGAAGAACTGATTGAAAAAGCAAAGCTGCATCCCGGTCAGATCGTCGTGATCGGCTGCTCCACAAGCGAGATCTGCGGCAGCCGCATCGGTTCGGACTCCCGTCCGGAGGTCGCCGAACAGGTCTTTGCCGCCCTGCACCGCGTGCTCACGGCCCACAGCCTGTATCTGGCCGCGCAGTGCTGCGAACACCTGAACCGCGCCATCATCATCGAGCGCGAGGCCGTCCCCGGCGCAGACATTGTGAATGTCGTCCCGCAGCCGAAGGCGGGCGGCTCGTTCGCCACGGCCGCTTACCACGCCTTCCGCGATCCTGTCGCCGTGGAGAGCATCCGTGCCGATGCCGGGCTGGATATCGGCGGAACGCTCATCGGCATGCACCTGAAGCAGGTCGCCGTACCCGTCCGCCTGCAGCTCGACCACATCGGCAGTGCCATCCTGCTGGCCGCCCGCGTCCGCCCGAAGTTCATCGGCGGTGTCCGCGCCGTCTACGATCAGGACTTGCTGTAAAAAAGAGAAAAATCAAGGCCTGTTCCGCGAATTGTGGAACAGGCCTGTTTTTATGCCTCCTGCGGGCGGACATGGATATGATAATCGATATGCCCGGCCGTTTCGTTTTCAATGGCAACGGAATACGAGACGTCCATCTCTCCGCCCGCGTCCGTCAGGGTGTTTTCGAGGCGGTCGGTCAGGACCGTAATCATCAGCGCACCGAAGCCCATGTCATACAGGGAGCGGTCCTCATGCCCCAGCTCGAACACCATCTGCGACTCCAGCGTGCCGCTGCGCTGCAGGGTGATGCGCGCAGGCTCCACGCGGAACACGGTCGTTGTACCCTCCATGCCCGTCAGCTCGCTCTCCTCGTAGGACAGCAGCAGAATGTCGCCCTCGCGTTCGAGCGTGCCCTCCGTCACAAGGCTCGTCTTCTCCGGCTCGTCCGTGCCGAAGCGCTGTGAGCCGGTGATGGTCAGAACAACCTTCATCTCAGTCCTCCAGCGCCAGCTCGATCAGATTGTCCAGCAGCTCGGGATAGGGAATGCCGCTGGCCTCAAACAGCTTGGGATACATGGAGATGGACGTGAAGCCGGGCAGGGTGTTGATCTCGTTGAAGACGATCTCCTGCCCCTCATAGGTCACGAAGAAGTCTACGCGGGACAGGCCGCGGCAGCCCATGGCCTCATAGATGCGGATGGCGTTGTCGCGCACGCGCTCTGAGACCTCCTCCGGGATGCGCGCCGGGATATAGAGCTGGGCGCAGTCGGAGATATATTTGGCGTCGTAGTCATAGAATTCCGTGCCGGAGTCGATCTCGCCGCAGACAGACGCGGCCGGACCGGCATTGCCGAGCACGGCGACCTCGACCTCGCGGCCGTTGATGAACTCCTCCACAAGGATCTTGCTGTCGTATTTTGACGCATTCGTCAGCGCCGCCAGCAGCGCCTCGCGGTTTTTGGCCTTGCTCACGCCGACAGACGAGCCCGTTCCGGCGGGCTTGATGAACACGGGATAGGAGAATGCCTTTTCCACGCCGTCCAGCACGGCCTCGGGATTATTTGCCAGCTCGCGCGTCGTGACGAGCCGCCACGCCGCCTGCCGGATCCCGGCGCGGTCTGCGACGAGCTTCGTCAGCGTCTTGTCCATGCAGGTGGCGGAGGCCGCCACGCCCGGTCCGACATAGGGCAGACCGGCCAGCTGCAGCAGGCCCTGAATGGAGCCGTCCTCGCCGTTTTCGCCGTGCAGGACAGGGAAAACGACGTCGATGCGCTCACGCACAACGCAGTCGCCCTCAAAATTCAGCAGGCCCTGCCCGCGCACCGGCGAGATCGCCGCGCGGCGGTTCTCCGGGCAATGCTGCCACTCGCCCGTCGGCAGCTTGCTGTAGTCCCTGCCGCCGTACAGGATCCATTCGCCGGTCTTGGTGATGCCGACCGGAAAGATGTTATATTTTTCCTTGTCGAGGTTGTTCAGCACGGACTCCGCAGAACGCAGCGAGACCTCATGCTCCGGGGACACGCCGCCGAACAGCACACAAACACTCAGTTTTTTCACGTTTTGCTCCTCCATCAGGATTCCGACAGTACCGCACGATCCGGCGAGGGCCGAAGGGGAATGATGCGGTATTGCCTTCATTTCAAGTCACTATATCATATGCCATCCGGCCGATAAAAACAAGTGGTATTTTCCATTTTTTCTTTGTTTTCCTGTGGAAAAAATCGGGCAAAGCCGCTATAATGGTCTGGAAAGGAAGGTGAGGCTGCGATGACCGTAGATCTGACCTCTGCAGAGTTCCGCCAGCTTCTGGACATGGTCTATATCGGCAACTGGGTGCTGAACTCCGCCCGCGGCGACGACCGCATCACGGAGTACGACCGGATTGAAAGCAAAATTTTCGGCCTGTGCAGCGGTACGCCGCTGTCCGCGCTCGTGGAAAAGCGGCTCGGCATCTCGTTCCCGTCGCGGGCCTTTGAGGACGGCGGCATCCACGAGGCCATTGCATACTATGAAGACGCCGTATTTTTTGACATCCTCGCAGAGGAGCTGGCGCGCCGCGATCTCGGCTATCCGGATTCCGGCATGTATAACGAGCTGAACGAACGGATGCAGAAATATCTGGCCGAATTCGATGCCAACGGCGTGGAAAACGTCACGGTCGACGGGATCGACTGAGTGAAGCGCAAAGGGACCGCCCTGTGGCGGTCCCTTTTTGTATCGTTTTGGGGCGTTCTGCAGGCGCTGACGGATTCGCACCGGGCACCGTGAAAATGGCAAACACCGAAATATAGGGTGTAGCGGCACTCACTGCGCAGCCGTTGGCGGCTTTGCCGCCTTACGGATGCGGCGTGCCCTTTACGGGTAATGAGCGCCTTTGGCAGTTGCAAATTTCCAGTCGCTATCGCCGACCGCACAGGTCTCCAGATTTGTCATTGCGAGGAGGCGCAGCCGACGTGGCAATCTCACAGAACATGGTCAGATAACAAGCAGCCTTCGGCGAATTCGCAGGCTGTTGCCCGAGATCGCCGCGGCCCCCTTGGGGCCTTGCAATGACAATTCTGGAAGCCTTATACCGCAAAAAAGCTGCCCCGCCGGAGCGGGGCAGCTGGAACGCATCTATCTGCCGTTTAGTGCGTGAGGAACAGCATCAGGAGGAACAGGATCGTGATGACCCAGGTGCCGACCTTGACTTCACGGATCTTGCCGGTGAAGATACGGATGAGCACATAGGAGATCAGGCCGAACGCGATGCCGTAGGAGATATTGTAGGTGAAGGGCATCATCGCCATCGTGAGGAACGAGGGCAGAGCAACGGACGGATCCATCCAGTCGAGGTCCTTGACGCAGTTGATCATCAGAACGCCGACATAGATGAGGGCAGCAGCGGTGGCCGCCGTCGGGATGAGCGAGGCGATGGGGCTGAGGAACATGGCGATGAAGAAGAGCGCAGCAGTCGCCATGGCCGCAAGGCCGGTTCTGCCGCCCTCTGCAACACCGGCAGAGGACTCGACGAACGTCGTGACCGTGGAGGTGCCGCAGATCGCACCGGTGGTGGTGGCGATGGCGTCAGCCAGCATGGCCTTGTCCATGTTGGGGACCTCGCCGTTCGGCAGCAGCATGTTGCCGCGGGCGCAGGCGCCGTACAGCGTGCCGAGGGTATCGAACATATCGACCATGCAGAAGGCCAGGGACGTCGTGATGAAGACGACGACCAGGTCTGCCGTGCCATGGGCGCTGACATAGGCGCTGAAGTCGAAGCCTTCCGTGAAGACCTTGCCGAAGGCCATCTCGCCGAAATCGCGGAACGGGCCGACGAAGTCGATCTTCAGCGTGGAGCTGAGGTCGCCATAGAAGCCGGGAACGGTCAGGCCGAGCACATAATACAGGGCTGCGCCGCCGAGGATGCCCCACAGGACAGCGCCGCGCACGCCCTTCTTGGACAGGACGGCGATGAGCACGAGGGCCAGGACGGTGACGATCATGGGCATAACGGTCGCCCAGCTGACATTGGCATTGTTGAACAGGTTGAAGGAGCCGAGGGTAACGCCGGTGCTGGCATCCTTCGCGACGAGGCCGACATTCTGCAGGCCGAGGAACGCGATGAACAGGCCAATGCCTGCGGGGATGGCCTTGCGGACGGCGTCGGGGATGGCGGTGAAGATCTTCTTGCGCAGGCCGGTGATGGTCAGCAGGATGAAGATGAGGCCGTCAACGAGAACGAACACAAGGGCGTTGGCGTAGGTGAAGCCGAAGCCGACGCAGACGGTATAAACGAAGAAGGCGTTCAGGCCCATGCCGGAGGCCTGTGCGAGCGGCAGATTCGACAGCAGTCCGATGAGGACGGAGCCGATGACTGCCGAGATCGCGGTGGCAATGTAGATGGCGCCGTAGCTGACGCCGAGGACGTTCGTTCCGTCGCTGAACGGATTGGCGAACATGTTGGCGTTGACCATGAGGATGTAAGCCATGGCCATGAACGTGGTCAGACCTGCCAGGATCTCAGTTCTGACGGTGGTGCCGTGTTTTTTCAGTCCAAAAAACTTTTCCATAAGTACCTCCCGTTTGTTTTTGCCGGTTCTGCCGGGGCCGGCGGTTCCGTAAGAGACCTGCGCGGAGCGGCATCTCCCGCAGGCTCCCATTGCTGTTATCATATCAGATTCTTTGCAGAAGTGCAATGGATTTTCCACAATTTGGTGTAGAAAAATACAGGTCCAAATTGTGCAGATTTCATAAAAAAGTTTTTATGCCCTAAATATAATTTTATAGCGTTCGCGAGTCCCCTGGCGATTTTAGAATATAAATCCTGTTATAAATTATTTATCGACTTGTTTTTGTGCGAAAAGATCCCCCTCCGGAAGAGAAGTCTCCTCCGGAAGGGTGTCTGGCAGGATAGTTATGCAGTGCGGTGTGCCTGCTCCAGTACGGCGGCCACGCGCGCGGACTGCTCCGCCATGCGGTCGAAGAACGCCGTGTCGTGCTGCACGATGGCATCGCGGAAGCGGGCAAATTCATAGACCATGCGGTTCTCGGCCTGCGGCAGCGCCACGTCGACCGGTTCGCCGTTCAGTTCGGCCGTGCAGCCGCCGAAGGCGTTGATGGGCCCGTCCTCCGCGAACCAGCCGTTCTCACCCGTGATGCGGCAGCCGCTGCCGAGGTCGGCGTTTTTCGCCGTGAGGATCTCGCACGTCAGGGACGGATACGTCAGTGTCAGCCGCCCGGCCAGATCGATGCCGTTCGGGCCGAGCTCCGCCAGATACCGGACGTCCTGCGGCGCGCCGAACAGGTCGACGGCCATATGCACGCAGTAAACGCCCATGTCGTTGAGCGCACCGGCCTGCATGGCAGGGTTGAAGATATTCGGGTTCTCGCCGCGCAGATAGGCATCGTAGCGCGAGGAATACTGCGCATAGGTGATGTGCGCCTGCTCGATGCGCCCGAGCTTCGGCAGCAGCAGGCGGCAGGCCTCGTACTGCGGCATGAACAGCGTCGTGATGGCCTCAAAGAAGTACACGCCGTTTGCGCGCGCGGCGTCGATGAGCCGCTGCACGTCGCCGCGGGTCACGGCGGCGGGCTTTTCTACGATGACGTGCTTGCCGTGCTCCAGCGCGGCAAGGGCCTGCTCCACATGGAAGCGGTTCGGCGAGGCGATGTCGATGAGGTCAAGGTCGCTGCGCTCCAGCATGGCGGCATAGTCCGTGCAGTGCTCCGGCACGCCCATCTCCGCCGCGAAGGCGCGGCCCTGCTCCTCGGTGCGGGAATAGACCACACGGCACTCCATGCCGTCCGTCAGACGGATGGCCTCCTGAATGGTCCGCATGATCGAGCTTGTCCCGACGGTACCCACTCGCAGCATATCAGTTCTCTCCTTCCAGCCCAAACAGGGCAGCAGCATTGTCATAGAGGATCTTCCGCTCCGTCTCCGGCGCAAGGTGCATGCCGCGCAAACGCGCCAGCTCGTGCTGCGGATCCCACATGGGGTAATCCGTGCCGAACAACACACGGTCCGCACCGTAGGCGTCGATGAGCGCGCGCCCGGCGGCGACGTCCATGGCGAAGAACGACGACGAGCAGTCGACCCAGAGGTTTTCAAAGCGTCCGGCAAGCTGCCGCGCGGCCTCCTGCCAGATCGTGTAGCCGCCGAAATGCGCGCCGATGACCGTCAGGCGCGGGAATCGCCGCAGCAGCGGGATAAGGCGGTTCGGATTGGAGAAGTCATAGCGGCTGTCTCCCGTGTGCAGGAGCAGGGGCAGCACGCCCTCGCACTGCTCCGCCAGCGCAAAGCAGCGCGGATCGTCGAGGCGGAAACCCTGGATGTCCGGATGCAGCTTCACGCCGTGCAGGCCCAGAGCGCGCAGGTGGGCGATATCCTCCTCCAGCGTCGGCGAATCGGGGTGCAGCGCGCCGAAGCCGTACAGGCGGTCCGGGAACTGCGCGACCTCGCGGGCGATGAACTCGTTGATATGCTGCACCTGATCCGGCCGTGTCGCTACGGACTGCACAAGAAATTTGGTAATGCCGCCGCCGTGGGCGAACAGCGTCTGCACCGTGCCGTCGAGCGTCTCGCCGGTGTAGTTATAGAAGGCCGCCGTGGTCTGGGCGGCCTTGCGGGCGATCTTTGCCGGGTAAATGTGGCAGTGGGCGTCAAAAACCTTCATCACAGGCGCTCCAGCACCGCCACGAGATACTCCCACGTCCGCGCCGTCGAGGCGATGTCGAGCCTCTCGCGTGACGTGTGGATGTCATGCATCTGCGGGCCGAACGAGACGGCATCCAGACCGGGCAGGCGGTCGGAGAAAATACCGCACTCCAGACCGGCATGGATAGCCTCCACGACCGGCTTGCGGCCGTACTGGGCCTCGAACACCTCGACCATGACCTCGCGCAGGCGGGAATCCTTCTGGTACTCCCATGCGGGGTACTCGCCGGATTCGCTGTAGCTGCCGCCGAAGCGGGCAGCCAGCGCCTTGAGCTGATCGATGAGGCCGAACTTCTCGCGGTTCACGGAGCTGCGCACCGAGAACGTCAGGCGCACGGCATCGGCGTCCGTCGTCAGGATGCCAAGGTTCAGGGAGGTCTGCACAAGGCCGGGGATGTCGCTGCTCATGGCCTGCACACCGTTCGGCACGGCGTTCAGAAGGCCAAGCACGGCCTCGCTCTCGGCCAGCATCTCGCCCGCCTCGGCAGGCTCGCAGTAGAATTCCGCATGCTGCTCCGTCTCCGGCAGGGCGGCTTTGGCCGCATTCGCTGCAAACAGCGCAGCAAAATCGTCCGCCTCGCTGACAACGATGGCCTCGGACGCACGCGGGATGGCATTGTCCTTGCTGCCGCCCGCGATGGAGCACAGCGTGACGGGCAGGCCCTGCAGCGCCGCCGCAAGGACCTTGTTGGCATTGGCGCGGCCCTTGTTGATCTCCACGCCGCTGTGGCCGCCGGTCAGGCCGCGCACACCGACACGCCAAGCCTTCCCCTGCGCAGGAACACGCTTGACGGGAACGGTCAGACAGGACGTCGCGCCTCCGGCGCAGCTGACGGTCAGGATGCCCTCGTCCTCAGAGTCGATGTTCAGCAGCACACGGCCCTGCAGGCCGCTCATATCGAGGGCTGCCGCGCCGAGCATGCCGATCTCCTCGTCGACGGTAAACACCGCCTCGAGCGGCGGGTGCTTCAGCTCGCTTGAGTCCAGCACCGCCAGCGCATAGGCCACGGCGATGCCGTCGTCGCCGCCGAGCGTCGTGCCGTCGGCAAAAATATAGGTGTCGTCATGGCGCAGGCGCAGGCCGTCCTTCGAAAAATCGATGTCGCAGTCCGCATCCTTCTCGCAGACCATGTCGAGGTGGCCCTGCAGGATCACGGTGGGATGGTCCTCATAGCCGGGGCTGGCCGGCTTGCGGATGATGACGTTGTTCGACCCGTCCTGCTGCCAGCTCAGGCCGCGCTCCTGCGCGAAGCGGACGCAGTAGTCCGAGATCGCCTTCGTGTCGCGCGAGCCGTGCGGGATGGCGCACAGCGTCTCAAAAAAGCCCAACGCAGCCGCAGGCTGAAGTCCTTCTAAAACACGCATAACAATAGCCTCCTTTTTTGCTCATCATAGCACATTTTTCGGATATTGTCCACGGGTCAGACACGCAGAATTTCGGTTTCGTTGGCATTCCAACAGACTTTCCGCCTGCATTTGTTAAAATAGATGCGAACAGGAGGGAATGCCATGATTCTGGAAGGATGTCAGGGGAAGCCCCGCACGCCCGAAATTTTGGAGAAGGTCTGCCCGCAGTGCGGCAGCGAGATCGAGCTGTTCACCTGCGACACGCAGGCCGTGTGCGAGCACTGCGGCTTTGTGGTCTATAACGACACGCTCAGCTGCGTGCAGTGGTGCAAATATGCCCGCCAGTGCGTGGGCGACGCAATGTATGAGCAGATGATGGCCATTGCCGAACGGCAGAAAGCCAACCGAAAGTTACGCAAATCGGAGGATAACACCCATGATCAGACGGATCATTGAAATCGACGAAGAACGCTGCACCGGCTGCGGCCTGTGCGCGAAGGCCTGCCACGAGGGCGCCATCGCCATGGTGAACGGCAAGGCGACGCTGGCCCGCGAGCATTTCTGCGACGGGCTCGGCGACTGCCTGCCCGCCTGCCCGGCCGATGCCATCCGCTTTGTGGAGCGCGAGGCCCCTGCCTATGACGAGGCCGCCGTGCAGGCCGCCAAGGCGGCGCAGTCCCCGGCGGGCGGCTGCCCCGGCGCGCAGGCCATGCGCTTCACCCCGTCCGCCGCACCCGCGCAGGACGGCGCGGCGTCCGCCCTGCAGAACTGGCCCGTGCAGATCAGGCTGCTGAGCACCTCGGCACCCTATCTGCAGGGTGCGGACCTTGTCATTGCCGCGGACTGCACGGCGTTTTCCTGCGCGCAGTTCCACAGCCGCTATCTTGCCGGACGCATCGCCATGATCGGCTGTCCGAAGCTCGACGCCGTGGACTACAGCGAAAAGCTCACGGAGCTGTTCCGCCGGAACGACATCCGCTCCGTCCTCGTCGTGCGGATGCAGGTACCGTGCTGCGGCGGCCTGACCTACGCCGTGGAGACGGCGCTCGCCGCCTCCGGCCGGGATATCCCGCTGCGCGTCGTCATTCTAACGCCAAGCGGGGAAGAGGTAGCATAAAAATCGCCCTGAGAAGCAGAAATGCTTCTCAGGGCGTCGCTTTTTTCAGGCCAGCTTTTCTCCGGCCAGCCAGACCTCACGGCGGTTCAGCTCGGCATCGCAGATCACGAAATCCGCCTGCTTGCCGTCGCGGATAGAGCCGACCTCGTCCAGGCAGCCGAGCTGCCGGGCGGGGTTATAGGTCGCGGCGCGGACGGCATCCTCGCGCGGAATGCCGAACGAAATGGCACGCAGCATGCAGTCATAGACATTCGTAGCGGAGCCTGCGATGGTCCCGTCGGACAGGCGGGCCACGCCGCCCTGCAGGAACACGGGCTGGCCGCCCAGCTCATACTCGCCGTCGGGCATGCCGCAGCAGCGCAGCGAATCGGAGATGAGCACCATGCGCGCCGGGCCGAACATGCGGAACGCCAGCCGCACGGAGGCGGGGTGGACATGCTGGCCGTCGCTGATGAGCTCCGCGCTCACCTGCTCGTTCTCGACCGCGGCCGGGATGACGCCGGGCTTGCGGTGGTGGATGCCGGGCATAGCATTATACAGGTGCGTCAGGTGCGTGACGCCTGCTTCAATGGCGCAGACGGCATCGTCATAGGACGCATCCGTGTGCGCGATGGAGACGGTGCACCGCTTGCTTGCCTTGCGCACAAATTCCGCTGCACCGGGCAGCTCCGGCGCGACGTCCACGATGCGGACGATGCCGTTGCCGGCGGCAAAGAGCTTGCTGAACGCCTCAAAGTCCGGCTCACGGAGATAGGCGGCGTTCTGCGCGCCCTTTTTCTTCTCGCTGAAGAACGGTCCCTCCATATGCGCGCCGCGCACGACAGCGCAGCCCGCGGGGCGCTCGTCCGCCATGCGGTAGGCCGTGGCAAAGGCCGCAGCCAGCGTCTCATACGGCAGGGTCAGCGTCGTGGGGGCAATGGAGGTGATGCCGTTCCTGGCACTGTAGCGCGCCATGCGGACATAGTCGTCCCAATTGCCGTCGGAGTAATCCGCGCCGGAATTGCCGTGCGTGTGGATATCGAGCAGGCCGGGGATGACATAGGCGCCGTGCAGATCGACGGCGTCCGGGCCCGGCTGGCCCAGCACACGCGCGAAGCGGCCGTTTTCCACGGCGAAGGCCCCGTGCTCAAAGCGGAATTTCTCCGTATAGATCATTGCATTCTGAAACTGCATGATATTCTCCCTCCGTCCGGGCTCAGGCGTTTTTGCGCAGCTCCGGCAGACTGGCGGCCGCCACAGACTGGCCGACACGGCGCGTTTTCTCATCCGGCAGCATGACGCGCACCTTCTGCGCAAGCTCCGGATATTCCTCGTTCAGGATGGACAGGCAGGTCTCGAGAATGACGCTGCCGCCGAGGCCGGACATGACGCGGCCGAGCACGATCATGTGGTGCACGTCGTAGAAGCGGCAGTACAGCTTCAGCGTATGGGCCAGATATGCGCCGATGGAGGCGAAGATCCGGCGGGCGCGGCTGTCGCCCTTCTCCATGAGGTTCTGCACGACCTTGAGCTTTTCAGCGGGCGTGAGCGCGGAATCCAGCTCGATGCCGGCGCGCGGCGCGAGCTTGATGACGGCGTCCTGCGAGAAATACTTGCAGCCGACGCCGATGTCCGTGGACCACTCGTCCGCCATGGCGTCCTCAAAGAGGTCGACCGGCGCAAAGGCCAGCTCATTGAGCCAGCCGAGCACCTTGCCCTCGGCGTCGACATAGCCGACGGCCTCGGACGTACCCATAGCCATGCCCATAACGGAGCCGCACTCCAGGCCCATGGCCCCGGCCAGCGCCGTCACGTCGCCGTCGTTCGCCACGACGATCGGCACATCGCCGATCTCCCTGGCCGCGCGGTCATAGATCGTCTTGACAAGCTCGCGCTTCTCGCGCGGGACCTTCAAGAACAGGGCGGAGACCATCGGGCTGTTGCCGATAAACACACCGGCGGAGGAAACGCCGATGCCGTCCACGCGCGGCATTTTGGATGCGGCCGTGCGGAACGCCTCGACGATGCCGTCGAAATGATACTGGGGGTCCGGCTCCGTCTTCGGGTGCCAGACGACCTCCTCGGAATAAACGGTCTTGCCGTCGATGACCGCAGAGACCTTGCGGTCGGAGCCGCCCGCGTCAAAGCCGATGCGGCAGCCCTCCATATGGCCGCCGATGGCGACGGAGGACTCGTTTGCCTGCGGCAGCTGCTCGGGCGTGCAGTCGATGACCTCGAACGGCACTTCATAGACGTCCTGCATGAACTGCACATCAAATGCGCGCTCGCCCGTGAGGGTATAGGCGCGCTGCAGGCGCTGCGCCAGCGCGCTGTCGCCGCAGATCCAGATGCGGAAGCCGCCGATGGACCACAGCAGGAATTTCACATAGCGCTCGACATAGCGATAATCGGCCTCGGCCATTTCCGGCGTGCCGTGGATCTTCGTCTCACGGACGGAGATCTTGCCCTGATCGCGCTCGAGCGCGATGGTCAGGGGCTTTTCCGCGCCCCTGGCATAGGCCTCGAGCCACACGCCGAAGGGGATAAAGTCCGGATCGAGCTCCGGCATATGCTTGACGGAATATTCAACGCCTAAATACTGCATAGCTCCTCCTCAGTTTCGCTTTGCCGCTTCTTCTGCGACGATGGCCTGCATTTCGTCCCAGTGGGCCTCCATGTCGGCCACCAGCTTCATCTGCGCACGGGCGCGCACGAGATTGTGCTCGGGGTAGGCGACGCGGAAATAGCGGTCGCCGTCGAGATAGTCGGTCAGGAAGCGCACGGCCAGCTCGAGCGTGATGATCTTTGCGCCGAGCGGCAGCAGCTCCAGCTCCTTGGGTGTCAGGCTCTTGCAGGCGGCGAGATACCCCGCCGTGTAGACCTGGAACAGGTGCAGATTGATGCCCATTTTCGAAAGGTCCTTCTCATCCTCGGCCGCAGTCGCCGCGCCAAAGCGGATAGAATCACCGTAGTCATACAGCGACGAGCCGGGCATGACGGTGTCGAGATCGAGCACGCACAGCGCCTTGCGCGTCCGGCGGTCGAACAGGACGTTATTGAGCTTCGTATCGTTGTGCGTGACGCGCAGCGGCAGCTCGCCGCTGTCGAGCAGGCTGCAGAGCGTGCCCGCCTCCTGCTCGCGGTCGAGCGCGAAGCGGATATCGTCCGGCACGCCCGCCGCGCGGCCCGCGAGATCGTCCTGCAGGGCCTTGCGGAAGATGCGGTAGCGGTTCGTTGTGTTGTGGAACAGGGGAATCGTCTCGTGGAGCGTCTCCGCAGGGAACTCGCGCAGCATCTCCTGGAAGCGGCCGAAGGCGATGGCGCTCTCATAGAAGTCGGTGTCGGACTCCGGGGCCTCAAGGCAGATGCCGTCGGCAAATTCATAGCAGCGCCAGTACTCGCCCGCCTCATCGATATGATAGTATACCCCGGTATCGGCCGGAATAAAATTCAGGACCTCATGGGGATCCTCCGCGCGCTCCCGCAGGTACTGTGTCACGGCACCGACATTCTCCATCACAGCCTTCGGATCGGCAAACACATAGCGGTTGATGCGCTGGAGAATATAGGCATGCCCGTCGTCCGTCTTGACCTGATAGGTGCAGTTGATGTGGCCGTGGCCGTATTTCTCGCAGGTGATCGGAGCGCCGCTGATGGCGAAGTGGGTAATGGCTGGCTCCACGCGGTGTGCAGTCTTCAAAGCAGTATCATCCTCTCGTTTTTCCCATGCTATGCCGCCGTACAGGCGGATGGGAATCCGCATTGCGGTCTTGTTTTCCTTGTAATGCGTCGGAATCCATGTTTTTGGCAAGATTTCCGGCGCGCCGTCCAAGAACAGGTCGTTACGTCGACCGAATTTCCGCTATTATATCAGGATTTTACCATAATAGCAAGCAAATATCCCATTTTCGACGGTCCTTCCAAAAAAGTTCACATTTTATCGGGTATCTTTTGGGCATTCGCAGGGGTCATTCCGCGCTGCTGAGGTCCTGCGTGCTGCGCAGGGTTGCATACAGGCCGCCGAGGCGCATAAGCTCCTCGTGCGTGCCCTGCTCGCAGATGCGGCCGTCCGCCACGACCAGAATGCGCGAGGCGCTGCGGATGGTCGAAAGGCGGTGGGCGATGATGAGCGTCGTGCGGCCCTCGGCCAGATGGTCGAGCGCGTGCTGGATCTTCGACTCCGTCACACTGTCGAGCGCGCTCGTGGCCTCGTCCAGGATCAGGATAGGCGGATTCTTCAGGAAAATACGCGCGATGGACACGCGCTGCTTCTGTCCGCCGGACAGGAGCGTGCCGCGCTCGCCGACATAGGTGTCGAAGCCGTCGGGCATGGCCATGATATCGTCATAAATTTCCGCCTGCCGCGCCGCCTCCCGGATTTCCTCCATGGTAGCGTCCGGGCGGCCGTAGCGGATGTTGTTCGCAATGGTGTCGGCAAACAGGAACACATCCTGCTGCACGACACCGATGGCGTGGTGCAGGGACTCCTGCGTGACCGAGCGCACGTCCTGCCCGTCGATGCAGATGCGGCCGGACGTCACGTCATAAAAGCGCGGGATCAGGCGGCACAGCGTGCTTTTGCCGCCGCCGGACGGGCCGACGACCGCAACGGTCTCGCCGGGCCGGACGTGCAGCGTGACGTGCTCGAGCACCTCCTGATTTTCCTCATAGGAGAACGAGACGTCCTCAACGTCGATCGCGCCCCGGACATGTCCGAGCGCTTTCGCATCCGGCGCGTCGCGCAGCTTCGGCTCCGTGCGCATCAGCTCGACGAAGCGGCCGAGGCCCGCAAAGCCGTTGGCGAACATCTCGGCGAAATTTACGAGCTTGCGCACGGGGCTCGTGAACGTGGAGATATACAGGGAGAACGTGAACAGGTCGACCAGATCCATCCGGCCCTGCATGATGAGCGTGCCGCCCACGGTGATAACGGCCACGCTCAGGATCGAGAGGAAGAACTCCAGCGAGCCGGAGAAAATGCCCATCTCGCGGTGGAACTCCCGCTTCGAGACCTTGAAGCGGTCGTTGGCCTCGCTGAACTTGCCGAACTCCACGGCCTCGTTCGCGAAGGCCTTCGCCGTGCGGATGCCGGAGAGCGAGGACTCGATCTCGGCGTTGATGGCCGCCGTGCGCTTCTTCACGCCGCGCGAGACCCTGCTCATTTTCCGGCGGCGCGTGATGACGACGATAAGCAGGATCGGCAGGATGACGCACACGACCAGGGCCAGACGCCACTCGATCGTGAACATGACGGCGAGCGCGCCGACGATCGTCAGCAGGGAGATCATCAGGTCCTCAGGGCCGTGGTGCGCCAGCTCCGTGATCTCGAACAGGTCCGTCGTCAGACGGCTCATGAGCTGGCCCGTGCGGTTGTGGTCATAGAATTCATAGCCGAGGCTCTGCATGTGGCGGAACAGGTCGCGGCGGATATCGGCCTCAACGCGGATGCCGAACGTATGGCCGTAATAGGCGATGATATAATAGAAGAACGCGCGCACGAGGTACGCCGCCGCCATGATGCCCATGACGACAAAGAACGTATGGTAGGCGTGCGCGGGCAGCATCGTGTTGATCGCGCGGCGGGAGATGAGCGGAAAAATGAGATCGACCGCGCCGATGAACAGCGCGCAGAGCATGTCCAGCAGAAACAGACGGCGGTGCGGACCGAAATACGACAGGAAAATGCGCAGCAGGCCATGCTGCTGATAATAGCGGGTATCGCGCTTCACTCAGGCCGCCTCCTTTCCGACAATGTTCTGGATCCAGACGCCGCGGCGGATCATGATGAGGCCGACAACGCACTTGCCGATATCGGCCAGCTGGCAGCAGAGGAACAGCGGCACGATCGGCAGGCCGGTGAAGCGGCTGAGCACAAAGGCCATCGGCACGGTCAGCACGCAGACATAGAAGCTGTCGAACAGGAACGTCACGAACGTCTTGCCGCCGGAGCGCAGGGTAAAATAGCAGGCGTTGGCCAGCGCATTGATCGGCATGCACAGCGCGCAGATGCGGATAAACGAGGCCGCAAAGCCGCGGATGCTGTCAGACGTGTTATAGATCTGCGGAAACAGGTGGGCGACCAGGGACATCAGGCCGCCGAGCACGATGCAGATGACGACGGAGAACGTGATGAGCTTACGGTCCGTATCGGCGGCTTCCTCCATCTTCCCCGCGCCGAGCAGCTGGCCGACGAGGATGCCGACGGCATTGCCCATGGCCATAAAGGCGACATTGAACACGTTCGAGACGGTCGAGCAGATGTTATAGGCCGAGACAACATCATAGCCGCGCACAGAGTAGCACTGCGCCAGCAGCGCCATACCTGCCGCCCAGAGCGTTTCGTTCAACAGGAGCGGGATGCTCTTTTTCGCAATGTCGCGGGCCAGCGCGGCCGGGATGCGGAACGAGCGGTACACGCCGCGCAGATAGGGCACGCGCTCCGGGTTGCGGTGCGCCCAGAGCATGACGACACCCGCCTCGACAAAGCGCGCAATGACCGTGGCAATAGCCGCACCCGAGGCCCCGAGCCGCGGGAAGCCGAGATAGCCGAAGATCAGCAGCGTGTTGAAGCAGAGATTCACCACAACGGACACGACGCCCGCAACCATGGGCACGACGGTCTGGCCCGTCTCACGCAGCGTGCCGGAATAGCACTGCGCCAGCGTAAACGGGATAAAGCCGACGAGCATGATGAGCAGATATTCCTTTGCATAGCCGAGGCTGGCCGCGATCTGCTCCGGGGAGCCGTCGCCCTTGAGGTACAGGAGGATCAGGTCCTCGCCGAACAGCAGGAAAATGCACGCGCCGAGCACCGTAAGGGCCGTGCAGACGAGCAGCTTGAAGCGGAACGTCTGCCGCACGCCGTCCCAGTCACCCTTGCCGTAATACTGCGCACCGAAAATACCCGCGCCGGACACCGCGCCGAAAATGGCAAGGTTAAACACAAAGATCAGCTGATTGACGATGGCAACGCCGGTCATCTGCTCCGTGCCGACGCGGCCGACCATGATATTATCCAGCAGGCTGACGAAGTTTGTGATGCCGTTCTGGATCATGATGGGGACTGCAACGGCGAGCGCCATTTTATAGAACGCCGCATTTCCGATGTATTTCTTTCTGAGCGATAAATGCACGCCTCTTTCCTCCTCTATTCTTTCTATCTTTTTCTTCACAGTCTGCCTATTGTAACAGAATCCGTGCGGAAAAGCAAGAGGCGGCTTATGGGAGCCCTGCAGGGACGGGGC
>NZ_DBFZUT010000015.1:0-49139 GCF_048519415.1 Faecousia sp.
ATATAGACTCTGAAACCTGTCATTTTTGTCCTGCTGCGGCGGCGCGAGATCGCGTCCGCCGGGAATGCGCTATGCGGCAAGTGAGGGGTTCACTTGCCGTTTTTTGATCTTTCCGGGGAAATGGGGGAGCTTCCATGGAGAATAAGCTGAAGCTTTATGGGTTCAATAACCTGACAAAGGCGCTGAGCTTTAACATTTACGACGTCTGCTATGCCAAGACCGAGCGCGAGCAGCAGAAGTATATTGCCTATATCGATGAGCAGTATAATTCCGACCGCCTCGTGAAGATCCTGACGAACGTCTCGCAGATGATCGGCGCAGAGGTTCTGAATATTTCCAAGCAGGATTATGATCCGCAGGGCGCTTCCGTCACGCTGCTTCTGGCCGAGGATGCCGCCATCAAGCGCGCAGACAGCCGACTTGTGCTTGGCCATCTGGATAAAAGCCATGTGACAGCGCACACCTACCCAGAATACCACCCCGAGACCTGCATCGCTACGTTCCGCGTGGACATCGATGTGGAGACCTGCGGGGAGATCACGCCGCTTTCTACTCTGGATTATCTAATCGGCAGCTTCGATTCCGACATCATCACGCTGGATTACCGCGTGCGTGGCTTTACGCGTGACGTGTCCGGAAAAAAGCTGTTTATCGACCATGACATCACGTCGATCCAGGACTATATCGACGCCAAAATTCTGGCACGTTACGATGCCATCGACATCAACGTCTATCAGGCGAACCTCTTCCACACGAACATGCTCATCAAAGAGCTGGATCTGCAGAACTACCTGTTCAACGTGGATGCCAACGAGCTTCCGCCTCAGACCCGGCTGGACATCAGCTCCAGTCTGCGGCGCGAAATGATCGAGATCTTCAGCGGAAGGAACATCTATTGATATGGAAAACCAGCTTTCTCAGGCACGCGCGCCGATCTTCGAGGCTTTGCGTGCCTTTTCCAAAGAGCGCGTCGTTCCGTTCGATGTGCCGGGCCACAAGCACGGGAAGGGGAATCCGGAGCTGACAGAGTTCCTCGGGCAGGCCACAATGGATGCCGACGTCAACTCCATGAAGCCGCTCGACAACCTCTGCCACCCGGTGTCCGTCATCCACGACGCCGAGGTGCTGGCTGCGCAAGCCTTCGGTGCAGCACATGCTTTCTTCATGGTCAGCGGAACGACCGGCTCCGTGCAGGCCATGATCCTGAGCGTGTGCAAAAGGGGCGACAAGATCATCATGCCGCGCAATGTGCACCGCAGTGCCATCAATGCGCTCGTGCTGTGCGGTGCCGTGCCGGTCTATGTTAATCCGGGCGTCGATCCGCAGCTCGGCATCGCGCTGGGCATGTCGCTTGCCGACGTGGAGCGCGCCATCGAGGCCAATCCGGACGCGAAGGCTGTCCTCGTGAACAATCCGACGTATTACGGCGTCTGCTCTGATCTGCGAAGCATCGTGAAGCTGGCCCACGCACACGGCATGCGCGTGCTGGCGGACGAAGCTCACGGTACGCATTTCTCGTTTTCGGACGCGCTGCCCGTTTCCGCCATGGCGGCGGGGGCGGATATGGCGGCCGTCAGCATGCACAAGTCCGGCGGCAGCCTGACGCAGAGCTCCATGCTGCTCATCGGTCCTGCCATGAGCGAGGGCTATGTCCGCGCCGTGATCAACCTGACACAGACGACAAGCGCGTCGTACCTGCTGCTGGCAAGCCTGGACATTTCGCGCCGGAATCTGGCCCTGCGCGGGCAGGAGACCATGGCGCGCGTCGCTGCGCTGGCGGAATATGCCCGCGCGGAGATCAACGCCATCGGCGATTACGATGCGTTCTCCAAAGAGCGCATCAACGGAACGAGCTTTTTCGACTTCGACATCACGAAGCTGTCCGTCCACACGCTCGGGCTCGGCCTGGCCGGGATCGAAGTCTATGATCTGCTGCGCGACGAATACGGCATCCAGATCGAGTTCGGCGACATCGGCAATATTCTGGCCTATGTGTCCGTCGGCGACCGCGAGCGCGAGATCGAGCGCCTCGTCAGCGCCATGGCCGATCTGCGCCGCCGCTTCAGGCGCACCGGTACGGCCGGTATGCTGACACAGGAATACATTCCGCCGCAGGTCGTGCTTTCCCCGCAGGACGCGTTCTACGGCCGGAAGGTCCGTCTGCCGCTGGAGCAATGCGAGGGCCGCGTCTGCGGCGAGTTCGTCATGTGCTATCCGCCCGGCATCCCCATCCTTGCGCCGGGCGAGCGCATCACGCGCGACGTACTGGACTATATCACCTATGCCAAGGCCAAGGGCTGCAACCTGACCGGCCCGGAGGACCTGCACACCGAATACCTGAACGTGCTGACAAAGGAGTGAGACAATGGAGCTTTGGTTTACGGAGCGGCATACGCCGTATGTGAATTTTTCCATCAAGGTCGAGCGCCAGCTCTATACGGCGCAGAGCGAATTCCAGCGGATCGACGTGTTCGAGTCGCGGGAATTCGGCCGCTTCCTGACGCTTGACGGCTATATGATGCTGACGGAGAAGGACGAGTTCATCTATCATGAGATGATCACGCACATCCCCATGGCCGTCCACCCGAATCCCGAGAACATCCTCGTCATCGGCGCGGGCGACGGCGGCGTCGTGCGCGAGCTGACGCGCTATCAGTCGCCGAAGTGCATCGACCTCGTCGAGATCGACGAGCTGGTCATCGAGGTCTGCCGCAAGTATCTGCCGAAGACGGCCTGCCGTCTCGACGACCCGCGCGTGCATATCCATATTGCGGACGGGCTGAAGTTCATCCGCTCCTGCGAGAACAAATACGACCTCATCATCGTGGACTCCACGGACCCGTTCGGCCCCGGTGAGGGCCTGTTCACAAAGGAATTCTACGGCAGCTGCTATAATGCCCTGCGCGAGGACGGCATCATGGTCAATCAGCACGAAAGCCCGTTCTATGCCGCCGATGCGGCCGCCATGCAGCGTGCGCACAAGCGCATCGTGGAATGCTTCCCCATCAGCCGCGTCTATCAGGCGCATATCCCGACGTATCCGTCCGGCCATTGGCTGTTCGGCTTTGCCTCGAAGAAATACCATCCCGTCACGGACTTCAATCCGACGGCCTGGACGCTTCTTGGCCTTTCTACCCGCTATTACAATGCGAAGCTGCACCGCAGCGCCTTCTCCCTGCCGACGTATGTCGAGGAGCTGCTGCGCGATGTGGAGCCGCAATAAGGAGAGATCATTATGGCAAAATTACTGGTCATTGGCTGCGGCGGCGTTGCACAGGTCGCCATTCAGAAGTGCTGTCAGAATGACGGCCTGTTTACGGAGCTCGTGCTCGCCAGCCGCACAAAGGCGAAGTGCGACGCCCTCAAGGAAAAGCTCGCCGGGAAGACGAAGACCGTCATCTCCACGGCCGAGGTCGACGCCGATAACGTCGCCGCGCTGTGTGTGCTCATCCGCGACGTCCGCCCGGATGCCGTGCTGAATCTGGCCCTGCCGTATCAGGACCTTTCCGTGATGGAGGCCTGCCTCGAGTGCGGCGTGGACTATATCGACACCGCGAACTACGAGCCGGAAAACACCGACGATCCCGCATGGCGCGAGATCTACGAAAAGCGCTGCAAGGAGCTGGGCTTCTCCGCCTACTTTGACTATTCGTGGCAGTGGGCCTATGACGAGCGCTTCCGCAAGGCCGGTCTGACGGGCCTGCTCGGCACCGGCTTTGACCCGGGCGTCACGTCCGTGTTCGTCGCCTATGCCAAGAAGCACTATTTTGACGAGATCCACACCATCGACATCCTCGACTGCAACGGCGGCGACCACGGCTATCCCTTCGCCACGAACTTCAACCCGGAGGTCAACCTCCGCGAGGTCTCTGCGCCCGGCTCCTACTGGGAGGACGGCCATTGGATCGAGATTCCCGCCATGTCCATCCACCGCGAGTATGATTTCCCACAGGTCGGCAGGAAGGACATGTATCTGCTGCACCACGAGGAGATCGAGGCGCTGGCCCGCAACCTGCCGGAGGTCAAGCGCATCCGCTTCTTCATGACATTCGGTCAGAGCTATCTGACGCATATGAAGTGCCTTGAGAACGTCGGCATGCTCTCGACGACGCCGGTCGAATTCAACGGTCAGCAGATCGTCCCCATCCAGTTCCTCAAGACGCTGCTGCCGGACCCGGCTTCGCTCGGCCCGCGCACCGTCGGCAAGACGAACATCGGCTGCATCATCACCGGCGTCAAGGATGGCAAGGAGAAGACCATCTATATCTACAATGTCTGCGATCATCAGGAGTGCTATAAGGAGCTCGGCTGCCAGGCTGTTGCCTATACGACGGGCGTTCCGGCCATGATCGGCGCCGCCATGGTGCTCTCCGGGCAGTGGAGCAAGAAGGGCGTCTACACGACCGACGAGTTCGACCCCGATCCCTATATGCAGATGCTGAATGAATACGGCCTGCCCTGGGTCGTGGAGGAGAACCCCGAGACCGTCGCATGAACACGCCGTATTACCTGATCGACGAGGCCGCTCTGCGCCGGAACCTTGAAATTCTCCGCGGTGTGCGCGAGCGCACAGGCTGCAAAATTCTGCTGGCGCAGAAGGCGTTCTCCATGTTCGCCGTCTATCCGATCATCGCGGAATATCTCGACGGCGCGACGGCCAGCGGCCTTTTTGAGGCCCGGCTGGCGGCCGAGGAGCTGCAGGGCGAAAACCATGTGTTCTCCGCCGCCTACCGCGCCGAGGATATCCCGGAGCTGGCCCGCCTGTGCGACCATGTCGTGTTCAACTCCTGCGCCCAGCTTCGCGCCTACGCGCCGCAGGTCCTCGCTGCCGGGAAGCAGGCCGGTCTGCGCATCAATCCCGAGTGCTCCACACAGGAGGGCCACGCGATCTATGACCCCTGCGGCGAAAAGTCCCGCCTCGGCGTTACCCGGGCGCAGTTCGACCCCGAGGTGCTGCCGCTGCTCAGCGGTCTACACTTCCACACGCTCTGCGAGCAGGATTCCGATGCGCTGGAGACGACGCTGGACGCCGTCGAGGCACGCTTCGGCGAGTTTTTCCCCGGACTGCGCTGGCTGAATTTCGGCGGCGGGCACCACATCACCCGGCCGGGCTATGACATTCCGCGGCTCGAGCGCTGCATCGACCGCATCCAGCAGCGCTATGGGCTGCAGGTCTATCTGGAGCCGGGCGAGGCCGTCGCGCTGAACGCAGGCATCCTGCGCTGCACCGTGCTCGATATCGTTGAAAACGGCGGAAAGATCGCCATTCTGGATACGTCCGCCGCCTGCCATATGCCGGATGTGCTGGAGATGCCATACCGTCCGCCGCTGCGCGGCAGCGGCCTGCCGGGGGAAAAGGCCTATTCCTACCGCCTCGGCGGACCGACGTGTCTGGCAGGGGACATCATCGGGGATTATTCCTTTGACCGTCCGCTGGCCGTCGGCTATGTGCTGGAATTCGGCGACATGGCCATTTATTCCATGGTGAAGAACAACACATTCAACGGCATGCCGCTCCCGTCCATCGCGCTTCGCACTTTGGACGGCACGGAGCGCTGCATCCGCAGCTTCGGCTACGAGGATTTCAAGCAGCGCCTGTCATAAATTTTCCGCACCCGCATAGAGTCGAATGGGGGTGTTCGGAATGAAGAACTGGATCAAACCCGCCGGGCTCTATGCGCTGGTCTGCGCGGCGGCACTGCTGTCTGCGATGGCGCTCTCCCGCGTGGGGAGCGCCGTTGCCGTATTTTCCCGGGAAACCGGGACGACCGTCGTTGTGGATGCCGGGCACGGTGGAGAGGACGGCGGGACGCTGTCCTGCACCGGCGTGCGGGAGAGCGGCCTCAATCTGGAGATCGCGCTGCGCGTGAACGACCTGTTTGCCCTCCTCGGGCAGAGGACGCGTATGCTGCGCACACAGGATGTATCGCTGCACGACACAGACGCTGCGACGATCGCGGCGCGCAAGGCGTCCGATATCCGGGCGCGCGTCCGCCTGACGGAGGAAACGTCGAAGGCCGTGCTCCTGAGCATCCATCAGAATCATTTTCCGGAGTCAAAATACCGCGGCGCGCAGGTGTTTTATGCCGCCGCAGACGGCAGCCGCGCACTGGCGGAACGGCTGCAGACCTTACTTGGCACGCAGCTTGATCCGGGCAATCACCGGGCCTGCAAAAAAGCGGGGGAGATCTACCTTCTGAAGCATGTGAGCTGCCCTGCTGTGCTCGTGGAGTGCGGTTTCCTGTCCAACCCGGCGGAGGAGGCCCTGCTGCGCACGCCGGAATATCAGAAGAAGCTTGCGGCAGTTCTGTGCTGCGGCATGCTGGAATTTCTGGAGGAACCCTATGAAAGCTGCTAAGACCGTTTTTCTCTGCTCGAACTGCGGCAACGAGACGCCGCGGTGGCAGGGCCGCTGCCCGTCCTGCGGGCAGTGGAACACGCTGGAGGAATATACCCCGCCGCAGGCCGCCGCGCCGTCCCGCAGCAGTCTCTCCAACCGAACGTCCGCCGCGCGCGGTGTCGGCGTGCAGCCGAAGCGCCTGAACGAGGTGACGAGCGGGGAGGAGCTGCGCTTCGGGACCGGCCTGTCCGAGCTGGACCGGGTGCTGGGCGGCGGCGCGGTGCGCGGGTCGCTCGTGCTCGTGAGCGGCGCACCGGGCATCGGCAAATCCACACTGCTGCTGCAGATCTGTGCGCAGATCTGCCGGGAGCAGACGATCCTCTATGTCTCCGGCGAGGAGAGCGAGAACCAGCTCAAGCTCCGCGCCGAGCGCCTCGGCGTGCAGTCCGACGCGCTGTGGCTGCTGTGCGAGACGAGTCTGGACGAAATTCTGGCCGCGGCCGAACGTATGCAGCCCGGCCTTCTCATCGTTGACTCCATCCAGACGCTCTACACGGAGGACAAGACGTCCTCGCCCGGCAGCATCGCGCAGGTGCGCGACTGCACCATGCGCCTGATGCAGTATTCCAAGCGCTGCGGCGTGACGGTGTTCGTCGTCGGCCACATCAACAAGGAGGGCGCGATCGCCGGACCGAAGGTGCTCGAGCACATGGTCGACTGCGTCCTGTATTTCGAAGGCGAGGAGCACACGACCTACCGTCTGCTGCGCGCGGCGAAGAACCGCTTCGGCTCCACAAACGAGATCGGCGTGTTTGAAATGGATGACCGCGGCCTGCGCGAGGTCCCGAATCCCTCGGAGCTGCTGCTGGCCGGGCGGCCGCTTGGCACGCCGGGCACCTGCGTCGCCTGCGTGATGGAGGGCACGCGCCCGGTCCTTGCCGAGGTGCAGGCGCTCGTATGTCAGACAACCTACAACATGCCGCGCCGCACGAGCAACGGCTATGACTATAACCGTGCCGCCATGCTGCTGGCCGTGCTGGAAAAGCGCGGCGGCCTGCGGTTCGGCTCGGCGGACGTCTACCTGAACGTCATCGGCGGCCTGCGGCTGGACGAGCCTGCGGCCGATCTGGCCATCGCCATCGCCGTCGCCTCCGCCGCGCTGGACAAGCCTGCGCCCGACACGCTCGCCGCCATCGGCGAGGTCGGCCTGACCGGTGAGATCCGTGCCGTCAACCAGCTCAATCAGCGCCTGTCCGAGCTGCACCGGCTCGGCTTCACGCGCTGCCTCATCCCGCGCAGCGGCACGCAGAGCCTCCGCGCACCGGAGGGACTGGAGCTGCTGCGGGTGCGCAATATTCGCGAGGCCATGGCCGTCGCCCTCTAGACAAAACCGAATACGCCTGCGATCGCTCCGGCGGAACCGTCCTGCCGGAGCGATATTTTTGGGCAAAAACGCCGGGATATGCGCCGGGGCAGCCGGGAAACCGTCAAAATAACAGTAGATTTTTTCTGAGAATTATTGTATGATATTGCTTTGGAAAGAATACTGACGGGAGGGGAATCATATGCCCGGGATCAAATATATCACCCGCGTGCTGCGCGGCGTCCGCTTTGAAAAGCTGAACTACGTCATGGGCGTTGTCAAGCAGAAGAGCGGCCACAGCAAGGCGCGCACATTCTGCGACATTCTCTGGTGCGCGGCGCGCTACGGCGCAGGGTACTATGACTATGTGATGTTCGGCTTCTACGACATGAACGGCAAGCAGCGCGACACCTATCTGACGCGCGTGCGAAACAAAAAGGTCTGCGAGCTGATGAATCAGCCCGGCTATGGTGATGAGTTCGATGATAAGCTCCGCTTCAATGTCCGCTTTGCCGATTTCCTCGGCCGCCGGACGCTGAATGCCGCCGCGGCAACGCCGGACGAGCTGTCCGCATTCCTGCAGGGGCTCGACTGCTTCTTCGCCAAGCCGAGCCGCGGCACCTGCGGCAACGGCATCGAGAAGCTCCGCACGGCGGACTGGCCGGATGCGGAGAAGCTGCTGGCCTATCTGAAGGAAAAGGGCCTCGACGTGCTGGAGGAGCCGCTTGCGCAGCATCCGGATATGGCGAAGCTGCACCCGCAATCCGTCAACACCATGCGCATCGTCACGGACCGTGTCGGCGACACCGTACACATTGCCTATATCGTGCTGAAGATCGGCAGGGGAGACGGCTTCTGCGACAACTCCGGGCAGGGCGGCGTCATCTGTCGCGTGGACGAGAAGACCGGTAAGATCTGCTCCGTCGCAACGGACGATTATTTCAACGTCTACGAGACGCATCCGGACACCGGCATCCGCTTCGAGGGCTATCAGCTCCCGATGGTACAGGAGGCCGTGGCTTTTGCCAGGAAGGCCGCGCTCGTCGTGCCGCAGATCTGCCACGTCGGCTGGGATGTTGCCGTCACGCCGGACGGCCCCGTGCTCATCGAGGGCAACGATTACCCCGGAACGGATCTGTGCCAGCTTGCGCCGCACTATCCGGAGAAGCAGGGCCTCTGGCCGTATTACAAGGAAATTCTGAATATCAAATAAATAGGGAGCATTCGTCATGGAACAAGAGCTGCACCCCAATGCGGGGAAAAACGACATCATTGAGGTCGACGGCGTGCGCTATCAGCGCCTGCCCATCAAGACCCACCTGATCACGGATAAGGACAACATCCTTGACGTGGCCGAGAAGTACGGCAAGCCCGTGCTGTCCAAGCCCGGCGACGTGCTGTTCATCTCGGAAAAGTGCGTGGCCTGCACGCAGCGCCGCGCCATTCCGCTTGCGGACATCAAGCCGCGCAAGCTGGCCTATAAGCTCAGCGCCCATGTCACCAAGACGCCGCACGGCATCGGCCTCGGCATGCCCGAGACGATGGAAATGGCCCTGCGCGAGGTCGGCTCGCTGCGCATCCTGTTTGCGGCCGCCATCTCTGTCATCGGCAAGAAGATTTTCCGCAAGAAGGGCTGGTTCTACGCCGTGGCCGGTTACCGCGCCCGCTCCATCGACGGCCCGTGCCACAACACGATCCCGCCGTACAACCACTATGTCGTCCTCGGTCCGCTGAAGCCGGATCAGGTCGCAAAGGACATTGCTGCGCGCGTCGGCTATGACGTCGCCATCGTCGATATCAACGACCTCGAGGGCCAGATCCTCGGCGCTTCCTCCAAGGCCGTGAACAAGAAGCTCTATGCCCGCATTCTGAAGGACAATCCGCTCGGTCAGGACGACCAGCAGACCCCGATGGGCATCATCCGCCGCGTGGACTGATCTCCCGCCTGCACGAAAAACAGCTCCGGCACATAGACTGTGTCGGAGCTGAAATTATGCGTGCGGAGGGGATCGGAATGGACTTTTCCCGGGAAAGGGCGCAGGCCTATGCGCACCGCTGGGCCTTTGGGCGGAATCCGGAGTATCTCGCCTTTGACCGGCTCGGCGGAGATTGCACGAGCTTTGTTTCGCAGTGCCTGCTGGCAGGCGGCGCGCCGGAGGACCCGACGCCGCTGTGGGGCTGGTATTACCGTTCCGGGAACGACAAGGCGCCTGCCTGGAGCGGCGTCGAGCCGTTCTGGCGCTTTTTCACGCGCTCCGACCGCAAAGACGGCCTGCGCGGCGTAGAATGCGGCCCGGAAGATCTGCAGCCGGGCGATGTCATCCAGCTCAGCTTCGATGGGCGGCGTTATGCGCACTGCCTGCTCGTTGTGGGAACGGGGCGGCAAATTCTCGTCTGCGCCCACGATGAGGACAGCGATTTCCGCCCATTATCCACCTATGAACGGCAGAAGACCCGCTTCCTTCACTGGATGCTGCCGTCCAGCAGCGCCTTGCCGAGCGCCTCCGGCGAGTGATAGATCGTCTGCGCCCCGGCTGCGCGCAGCTCGGCCTCCGTGCGGAAGCCCCAGCCGACCGTGGCGCAGGGGAGACCGGAATTCCTCGCAGTCTGCAGATCGACCTCGGAGTCGCCGAGATAGATCGCATCGTCCGCCGTGCTGCCGAGCCGCTGCAGTGCCGCGAGGACCATATCCGGCGCGGGCTTTTTGGAACAGGCAGGGGATTCGCCGACCGCAACGTCGATGATGCCGTCAAAATACAGCGTGCGGATGAGCTGCACGGCCGGATCGGCCTTGTTTGAGACGATGGCCATGCGGAAGCCCGCCTGCTGCAGGCGCTGCAGCAGCTCCGGAATGCCGGGATAGGGGACGGTCTTGTTGTGATAGTTTTCGCAGTAGTGCGCCTTCATGCACGCCAGCGCACGCTCGATCTCGGCCTCGGAGCTGCCCTGCGGTACGGCGCGGGTCAGCAGCATTTTCAGACCATTTCCGACAAACCGCCGGACCTCCTCCAGCGAGCGCTCCGGATAGCCATAGGTCCGCAGCGCAAAATTCGTGCTGTCGCGCAGGTCCTCCAGCGTGTTCAGCAGCGTGCCGTCGAGGTCAAATAACAGGGTCTTTCTCATGATGTGTCTCCTTCGGAGCCGGACGCGAGAGGGGATTGGCCTCTGCGGCGATCTTCAGCTCGGTATTTTCGATGTGGGTGTAAATCTCCGTCGTGTTCAGGTGCTCGTGGCCAAGCACCTCCTGCACCGTTCTGAGGTCCACGCCGTTTGCGACCATCAGCGTGGCGGCGGTGTGGCGCAGCTTGTGCGCGGAGTATTGCTCCGGGTCCAGCCCGGCCGCCAGCATGTGCTTTTTGACCAGACGGTGCACGGCCGTCACGCTCAGACGCCTGTGGTCACGGGAGCCGAACAGCGCCCGATCGTCATCCAGAACGATTTTGTTGCGTTCGGGAAGGTAGGAATCCAGCGCCTCACGCGTCGTTTCGCCGAAATAGACGAAGCGCTCCTTGTTTCCTTTGCCTGTTACGCGAATTCGATCGTTGTATACGTCATTTCGATTTAAGCCCACCAGCTCCGCGCGGCGGATGCCGCAGTTCAGAAACAGCATCAGGATCGCATAGTCGCGTGCCCGGTTCGGCCCGTCGACCGCAGCGAGCAGACGGCGGCTTTCCTCGAGCGTCAGATACTTCGGCAGCGCACGGCGCATACGCGGGTATTCGATGTCCTGCGCGGGATTCTCGTCGAGCAGCTTCGTGCGGGTGGTCAGATATTTGAAAAACGACTTGATGGCCGAAAGCTTCCGCGCGCGTGCCGACGCACCGAGGCCGGTGCCGTCCTGTGTCCTGCGTTCGCGGGCCAGATAGCTCAGGAAGTCGAAGATATCGTTCGTCGTCACGCTTCGCAGAAATTCGACATCGACGCACCGGACGGAGATCGTCTCCAGATCGGTGTCGATCGGCATTTCGCTACGCATGAGCACAAGGAACCGCAGGAACATCCGCAGGTCCAGATGATATTCGTCGATGGTCTTGGGCGACTGGCCCTTGATGGTCTCGTGGTACGCCAGAAATTGCCGCAGGATCTCCGGAGTATCCGGATCGATCATAATAACACCTCCAAACAGGCGCCGGGACCGGAAAACCGGCATTCGGCTTTGTATGCCTCTATTATAGCATATCTCTGTCTCAAACGCAACAAAATTTTTATTTTGTTGCGTTCGTTCATTTCAACTGTTCGCGAGAATTCGGGACAGCATTCCGGCCGCCTCCGGTTGCTGCCGCTCTCCCTTCCGGCTGCGGGATCGTGCCCGCTGCGGCGTGAGCCTGAGCAATTCCGGAATCCGTTCGACCGGCTATCCGCAAGCTCGCAGGCCTCTCCATGAGCGCCCGATTTGTGCTTGGGGCTTGACGCCCGAACCGCGCTCTGGTATACTATAGCTGCAGACAGCGTATGACCACCGGGGAATTGGACCCCGGCCCCCCAGCGCGGTCTCCCGGGAGGTCTTCGGAATGCGAATACTGATTTGCGCCATTCGGGTTGCAGGTATTCCGCTTATAGCCGGAGGCCTCCTTCTTTTACAGCGCAGATACCCCGGCGATGGCCGGACCGGTATCTGCGTTCTTTTTATGCATTTTATACAGGAATTATATTCAGTTTTGAGTCTTGTTTTGGCGGGAAATGGTGGAAAATCCCCGGATTCCCCTGCCGATTTCTTTCATTTCTCCGTTTCAAGGTTATTTTTATGTTAAATCTTTCCATCCCCTCTTGACAAAAGGACTACTTCCCTGCTAAACTAGGTCAATAACTAACTGATATTTCGCGCACGCGTAATACACGCGTAATATCAGGAAAAGAAAAAGGGAGGTAACCAAATGAAAGCAAGATTTCAACGCGCGCTGGCGCTCCTGCTGGTGCTGGTACTGACGCTGGGGTGCATCCCGGCCGTATCCGCCGTGCAGCCGGATGAGCCGGTCGTTAACCCGGAACCGGCTGAGGAAGCGGCACAGCTTCCGGAGGGCTCCGATCTCGGCGCGATCCTGCAGGGAAGCAAGGACGCAGAGCTCGAAGCGCTGCAGCCGGAGACCCCGAAGGACACCGATCTTGTCCGCGTCATCGTGGAGCTCGACGCTCCCGCCCTGACGGAGCAGAGCGGCATGTTCGCAGGAAAGGCTCTGACGGATGCGGGCCGCACAGCGCAGCAGAACGCCATTGCGGCACAGGAGCAGGTCGAAGCGAAGATTGCCGAGGCCGCACCGGAGGCTTCCGTGCGCTATTCCTATTCTCTCCTGCTCAACGGTATTGCGCTGGAATGCGCCTATGGCCATATCGCGGAACTGGAAGCTCTGCCGGGCGTCAAGGCAGTCCATATGGTGCAGACCTATGAGCTCCCTACGGAGCCGAAGGTTACCTCCGGCGGCGGCATGATCGGCGCGCCGACAGCCTGGAATCTCGGCATGGACGGCTCCGGCATGGTCGTCGCCGTGCTGGACACCGGTCTTGACACCGACCACGCGGCCTTTGCCGTCGATCCCAAGTCGCCTGCCGTCGTGCGGGGCGACATCGATGAGATTCTTTCCGCAGACACGCTGCAGGCGCAGCGCCTTGTTATGTGTTCGACTATGCCGATCACGACACGGACGTCAACCATCACGGCGGCTCCGACCACGGCACGCACGTTGCCGGTATCGTTGCAGCCAACCCCGCGGACGGCAGCGTCACCGGCGTTGCGCCGCAGGCTCAGCTCATGATCCTGAAGGTCTTCCCGGACAGCAGCACCGGCGCAAACTCCGATGATATCCTTGCCGCGCTGGAAGACTGCGTCACGCTCGGCGTCGACGTCGTGAACCTCTCGCTCGGCTCCCCCGCCGGCTTTACTTACCGCAGCGACCTGCTGAGCACGATGGAGGTCTATGACCGTTTGGCCAAGGCCGGCATCATCGTTGCGGCGGCCGCAGGCAACGAATACTCCGCCGCCTATAAGAACCTGTGGGGCACGGACCTGTCGCTGACGTCCAACCCGGACTACGGCATCGTCGGCTCCCCGAGCTCCTATTCCCAGACCCTGTCCGTGGCGAGCGCCGACAACGTGACCGTCCGCAGTGCCTACTTTGAAGCGGCCGGACGCAAGATCACGTTCACGGATACGGCCACGACGAACAACCCCGAGGGCGGCTTCATCCGCGTGCTCGGCGGCAAGACGCTTGACTATGTCGTCGTGCCAGGCAGCGGCGAGGAGGCGGATTACGCCAACCTGAATGTCAAGGGCAAGGTCGTGCTCGTCAGCCGCGGCGTTACGACGTTTGCGGAAAAGCACGAAATGGCCCACGCCAAGGGTGCGGCAGCCTGCATCGTCTATAACACCGAGGCGGGCATGATCAACATGAGCATCGACTCGTTCCCGATCCCTGCGATCTTTATCTCGCAGGCAGACGGTCAGGCAATGGTCGCAGCCGCCAAGGACGGCGTCGGGACGCTGACCGTTTCCAACTCGACCTATGACGCTCCCTCCGAGACGGGCGGCCAGCCCTCCTCGTTCTCGTCCTGGGGCTCGACGTCCCAGCTGGAGATCACGCCGGACATCATGGCTCCCGGCGGCAACATCTATTCTTCCCGCGACAACAATTCCTATGGCCTGATGTCCGGCACGTCCATGGCGACGCCGCATCTGGCGGGTGCCAGCGCACTGATGCTGGAGTACCTCCGCACGGCGGGCATCGAGGGCGACGCCATGACGCTGGCCTACGCGCTGATGATGAGCACGGCCGTCCCGGCCAAGGGCAGCAACGGCGTGACGGCGTCCCCGCGCAAGCAGGGCGCAGGTCTTGTGAACCTTGCCTCCGCTATGGCGACGAAGGCCTATCTGCAGGTCGAGGGCAAGGAGCGCCCGAAGCTGGAGCTCGGCGACGATCCCGACAAGACCGGTGAATATCAGATGACGTTCCGCGTGGTGAACTTCGGCACGGAGCCGCTGCAGTACGCCATCACCCCGACCGTCCTGACGGAAAACGCCGAAACGAAGGGCGATTACGGCAACGTACAGGTCTATTTTGCCACGCAGACCTCGCGCGATATCACGGCGCAGACGACGTGGACGACGAACTGCGCAAACAACGTTGTGACCGTTCCCGCCAAGGGCACGGCAGATGTGACCGTGACGGTCAAGCTCTCCGATGCGCTGCGCAAGGAGCTTACGGACACGTTTGAAAACGGCATTTACATTGAGGGCTACATTACCCTGAAGCAGCAGGCAACGGCCGAGGGCGTCACGGGCTGCGACCTTTCTATCCCCTACCTTGCCTTCTACGGCGACTGGGATCAGGCCCCGGTCATCGACATCGGCTACTACTGGCAGAAGCTGCAGGGCGAGCCGAACTGGGCCAGCCAGTATCTGAACTACGGCGGCAGCATGCTCTCCGGAACGGGCAGCTTCTATGTGTTCGGCGGCAACCCCTATGCGCCGGAGCTGGCCTACTATCCGGAGCACAATACGCTCTCTCCCCTGCGCACGGACGGCTATTATGACAAGGTCGACCTGATCTACACCGCTCTGCTTCGTAATGCAAAGTCCCTGACCTATCGCATTACGGACGCCAAAACTGGTGAGACCTATTACCGCAAGACGGTCGATTATGTCGGCAAGTCCGTCTATAATGCGAATTACGACACAATCCTCCCCGCGGGCTCCTTCACCTCGACGGCCATCGACCCGTGGTACGGCGTGGATTCGGCCGGTGAGATGCTGAAGGATGACACGACTGTCATCGTCTCCATTGACGCCGAGCTCGATCACGACGGCTTCACGGCGGCGCAGAACAAAAATGCCCACTGGGAGTTCCCCGTCACCATCGACAATACGCCCCCGCAGATCCTGTCTTCGACGTCCGACGGCGAGACGCTGACGCTCGAGGTCGCGGATTCCCGTTACCTTGCTTATGTGGAGGTCTATGACGTAGAGCACATGAACGTGTTCTCCGAGCCGGTCTTCAGCCAGGGCTACAGCAGCAAGACCCCCGGCGAGACCGCGACGGTCCGCGTGAACGTATCGAGCCTCAACAAGGTCTATGTCTGCCTTGCGGACTACGGACGCAATGAAAAGGTCGTCACGCTCGATGCCAAGACCGGCAAGCTCATCGAATCCTCGCAGTTTGAGTATTTTGAGAGCAATGGCGAGATCACCATCACTGGCTACACCGGCTCGGAGCTGGACGTCGTTATCCCGGACGAGATCGGCGGCTACCCCGTCACTGCCATTGCGGAGAAGGCCTTCCAGCTCAACAAGACCGTCCGCAGCTTCACGATTGGCAGCAAGATCCGCTCCATCGGCTCGTGTGCCTTTGCTCGCTGCGCTTCGCTGACAAACATTTACGTTGACCGCGCCAACCCGTACTACCAGTCCATTGACGGCGTGCTCTACAGCGGCGACGGCAAGACGCTCCTGTCGTATCCGACCGCCAAGGCCTACAGCAGCTATCCCGTGGCCAGCGGCACGGAGACCATCGGCGAGTATGCCTTCTTCCACAGCAAGGTGCAGACGATCTTCCTGCCGGATACCGTCAGCACCATCGGTGATTACGCCTTCTACTATGCAGGCGAGCTTTCGTCCATCAATTTCCCCACCGCTCTGACGAGCATCGGCGATTCCGCGTTCTTCGCCTGCCAGAGCCTGACGGCGGTGGATATTCCCGCTACGATCACGCAAATCGGCGAGTCCGCCTGGGCGGCCTGCACGAGCCTGCCCGCCATCACCGTTGCGGCAGAGAACCCGAACTACACCGCCGTAGACGGCGTGCTCTACACGAAGGATATGACCGTTCTGAAGGTCTATCCCTTCGCCAAGTCCGGCGTCACGTTCACCGTTCCGGACAGCGTCGTGGAGCTGGAGGCTTATGCCTTTGCCTACACCGGCATGCAGTCCATTGACGGCTGCGCAAGCCTGCGCGCGATCGGCGACAGTGCCTTCTATTCCTGCACTGCGCTCAAGTCCCTGCCGGATGCCCCGAAGCTTGAGACCATCGGCGAGCGTGCCTTCTATTCCTGCAAGGCTCTGACGAGCCTGTCCTTCCCGGACAGCATGCGTTCCATCGGCGAATACGCCTTTGCATGGTGCACCGCCGTCAAGACGTTCGACTCCGGTAACGGTCTGCAGGATACCGGCAAATACTCCGTCTATTACTGCACCGCGCTGACCACCGTTCGCCTCGGCAGCGGCATGAAGACGATTGGCGAGTATGCGTTCTATAAGTGCAGCAGGCTCGCCAATGTCGACTTCGGTACCTCGGTCCGTGAAATTGGTTCCTGCGCCTTCGGCGGCTGCTCGAAGATCACGGAAATCGTCCTGCCGGACAGCGTGGAGCTGGTCGAATCCGCTGCGTTCAACAGCTGCTCCACGGCGAAAACGCTCGTGCTGAGTCAGAACCTCCGCGAGATCGGTGCACGCGCCTTCATGGGTCTGAAGGGCATCAGCACCCTGACCATTCCGGACAGCGTGCAGAAGATCGGCAACTCCGCCTTCAACGGCCTGTCCAACCTGCTGGAGCTGCACCTGTCCGCCAAAACGCAGGAATACGGCAGCGGCGTGTTCAGCTCCGCCTCGAAGCTCCCGCGCGTGGAGCTGCCTGAGGGCATGACCGCCATCCCGGAGGAAATGTTCTCCAGCTGCAATGCGCTGACTGAGGTCGTCATCCCCTCTACCGTTACCCGCATCGAAAAGGGTGCGTTCCGCTCCTGCAAGAAGCTCGGCAATACGGAGCTGCCCGCCGGTCTGACCTACATCGGCGAATCGGCATTCTATTATGCCGCCATGACATCCGTGACCCTGCCCGCAGGCGTGACGGAAATTGGCGAGCGCAGCTTCTACAACATCACCGCGCTGACGGAATTCAATTTCAGCGAATCCCTCAAGACCATCGGCGATTTTGCCTTCTATGGCTGCGGAAAGCTGACCCGCATCGTCCTGCCGGATTCCGTGGAGTCCATCGGCACGTCCGCCTTTAACCGCTGCAGCTCCCTGCAGGAGGTTGTGTTCGGCAAGGGCCTTGCCTCCATCGGCAGCATGTGCTTTAACTACTGCCACAAGCTCGAGCGCTTTGTCGTGGACGAGGCGAACCCGAACTTCAAGGGCGTGGACGGCGTGCTCTACAACAAGAACGTCGATACGCTGGTCCTCTATCCGCAGGGCCGTCCGGATGCCTCCTTTACCATGCCGGAGACCGTGAAGCACATCGGCCCCTACGGCATCTATGAGCCGCAGCTGCTGCAGGCCGTCACCGTCTCCCCCATCCTTGAGACCATCGATGAGTTCGGTATGGCGGGCATCGCACTGACCGGCGTACTGAAGCTTCCCGCAACGATCACGAGCATCCACTTCAAGGCCTTCCAGTATGACGACGGCGTCACCGCCTTCGAGCTGCCGGAGAGCTGCGCGGCCTATGCCACGGTCGACGGCGTGCTCTATGACAAGGCTGTCACGCACCTGCTTGTCTACCCGGCAGGCCGCCCGGACGTCAGCTATGAGACGCCGGACACCGTCCGCACCGTCGGCAGCTACGCCTTCCACTCCTGCAAGTACCTCGAGAATATCCGCCTGACGGGCGTTGAAAAGCTCGAGGAGCGCGCATTCTCCACTGCGAAGGCACTGAAGCATATCGACCTGGCCAATTCCGTCCAGCTTATCGATACCTACGCCTGCGCCAATCTCAGCACGCTGACGTACCTCACCGGCACCGGCGCGCTGCGAGCCATCGGCGCAAACGCCTTCTCCAGCACGGGTCTGGAATTCGTGACTCTGCCCGCCATCGAGCTGCTCGGCCAGTATGCCTTCAGCTTCTGCAAGGACATGAAGCGCTGCGTCATCGGCAGCACGGTGCAGTCGATCTATGCCAGCGCGTTCAACTACTGCAAGGGCATGCATGAGGCCTACTTCCTCGGCGACCGTCCGGACAGCGTCGGCGCGAACATCTTTGCCAAGACTGCCAGCGATTTTACCATCTACTATGACGCAGCCAAGGCTGCGACGTGGGCGCCGTCCGGCGAGATCAAGTGGGGCGAATACCCCATCGCCCCGGCCACGTTCCACACCGTGCGCTTCCTCGATGTCGATCACAGCGTCCTGCTGGAGCAGCCCGTTGCCGAAGGTCATGCCGCCATGCTGCCGCCCGAGCCGCAGCGCGAGGAAGCCGCCTTCACCGGCTGGTCCGCAGACACGTCGAACGTGCAGCAGGATATGGACGTTCTGGCCCTGTATGACGGCCTGTCCGACAAGCTGACGGTCAACGTCATCGCCGGAGAGAACGGTACCGTCGATCCGCTCGGCGAGACGGCCTGCTTCTACGACGGCGAGCTGAAGCTCACGATCCAGCCGAACGAGGGCTATCACACCGACCGTGTGCTCGTAAACGGTGAGATCACCGCCTGCGAGGACAACACGCTCACGCTTGAGCACATCCGCAGCAATACGACGGTCACTGTCCTGTTCGCGCGCAACACCTACACCGTCAGCCTTGCAGACGGTCTGACCGGCAATGTCTTTACCGCGCTGCCCGTGGAATACGGCGAGGACGCCGTCCTGCCGGAGGTCACGCCGTGGCACGAGGGTTACCACTTCACCGGCTGGAGCGCAGACGGCAGAAACATCACCGCCGACTGCACCATTACGGCAAATTACGAGCAGAATTCCTACACCGTCCGCTTTGTGGACTATGACGGCACGGAGCTCTCCGTCCAGACCGTCCTGCATGGCGAGGCTGCGGAGCTGCCCGCTTCCCCGGCACGCGAGGGCTACACCTTCGTCGGCTGGAGCGGTGATGTCTCCGCCGTTACCTGTGATATGACCGTCACGGCCCTGTATGCGGTCAAGACCTGCACCGTCTTCTTCACGGATTGGAACGGCACGGTCCTGAAGACGCAGGAGGTCAGCTACGGCGAGGACGCCGAAGCGCCGCAGGCGCCGGCGCGTGAGGGCTACACCTTCACCGGCTGGAGCGGCGACTACACGAACGTCACCGAGAGCCGCATCCTCATGGCGCAGTATGAACGCCTGTCGTTCACGGTCCGCTTCGTGGACTACGACGGCACGGAGCTGTCTTCTCAGTCCGTATTCTGGGGCGAGGCTGCCGCAGCACCGGAGGCCCCGGCGCGCGAGGGCTACACCTTCACCGGCTGGGATGCCGACTTCTCGAACATCCGCAAGGACCTCACCGTCACGGCGCAGTACCGCTTCGTGCTGAGCTTCGCCGACGTGTCCGAGACGGACTGGTTCTGTGAGGACGTCCGCTGGGCCGTGGAGAACGGCATCTTCCAGGGCGTCGGAAACGGCCTGTTCGCACCGGAGCAGGCACTCACCCGCGGTCAGCTCGTCACGGTCCTGTACCGCATGGTCGGTTCTCCGGAGCCGAAGGCAGAGGCGAACTTCCGCGATGTCGCGGCTGACAGCTACTATGCCAAGGCTGTTGCCTGGGCCAACGAGAACGGCATCGTGCTCGGCATGGGCGACGGGACGTTTGATCCGGATTCCGCCGTCACGCGCGAGCAGATGGTCACGATCTTCTTCCGCTATGCCAAGTTCTGCGGCGTGAAGACCGAGGCCGGAACGCTCGATGCCTTCCGCGATGCTGCCAGCGTCAGCGATTATGCCCGCGAGGCCATGGGCTGGGCCGTGAAGGCCGGGCTCGTCAAGGGCGACGGACAGGATCTCATGCCGAAGGCAACGGCAAGCCGCGCACAGGCTGCCGCTATCCTGCATCGCTTCGCGGCTGTCGTGGAGAAATAAACGTGGCATTTCCCGCAAGCATATGATATAATGGGCACATAAACACATAGAGCCCCCGGCATTGCCGGGGGCTCTGCTTGCTAAACATCTGCCCAGCCGAAAGTTTCGGAGGGAAGAAAAGTGTGAAAGGAGAATGCATCATGAAGCAGATCGTTTTACGCTCCCCTGTAGTGCTGTATGAGACCGTCGAGGCCCTGTATCAGCACGTAAACGGCCTGTCCGTCGAGGGGCGCAAGCGGGATCTGCTCCAGAAATTCGGTTCCAAGCTCACCCGCACGGAGCGGGAGCAGATCGAGCAGAGCTGCACGCTTGCCGCGAAGGTGGCAGAGGCAGCCTGCACCGGACTGGAGGACGGCCCGGCTCTGGAGACGTTCTTCCGCAAGTGGGAGACGGAGAGCAAGTGGCAGAATACCTGCCTTGCCAAGCTGATGATCTTCAGCTTCCTCGATATCCGGACGACCGATCTGGAGCAGTCGCTGCAGCGCACCCGGCAGTCCGCCGAGGAGCGGCTGAACGGCCCCTATCTCCTGCGGGACATCAATTCCGGCGGCATCAGCTTCTATGCGGCGGAGCCGGGGCAGACGATCCCGCCGCTGTCCGAGCAGCTGGACGGCCTGATGATCGAGGAGCAGTACCGCTGGCGGCTTTATAAGCTGCTGACGAACTATTCTGCGATGTTTGACGAGCTTTCCGCCCTTCTGCGCCCTGCCGCGCAGCGGGTGCAGGATATTCTGCCGCGGATCCTGCCGCAGCTGCAGCCGGTCTACGACCACTGGGAGCAGTATTTTGCGAAACACGCCTTTTCGGAGCTGCTGGAGCGATTTACGAACCAGAGCATGCAGCTGGCCGAAATGGACACCTATATCAACCTCAGCCTCGTGGCAGGCGGCGATATGATCTATACCTATGACGAGCTGGCGTGCAGTGACTGCCGTCAGGTCTACCTCGGCGTGCTGCTGCACGAGAACTTCCGCGTCGACCGCCTGCAGATGACGGACGACGGCATCTGCAGTCTGCTCAAGCTCGTCGCGGACCGGAGCAAGTTCGAGCTGCTGCGCCGCTGCGCGCGTCAGCCGTCCTACTGCCAGCAGCTTTCCCGGGAAATGGGACTGACGACCGCTACCATCTCGCGCCATATGAGCCTGCTGCTCGAGGCAGGCCTCGTCCGCGCCCGCAAGGGCGAGAGCCGCATTTACTACACCATCGACCGTGAGGCCGTGGCTGCCCTCTGCGACGCCGTATATACGACGCTCCTGCCGGAGCAGCTTCACTGACAGGGTGATCTTTTTGCCTGCTTTTGGACAATCGTAAGAATTTCCCTATTGCGGCTTTTTGAAAAATACGGTAAAATAGGGTCGATAATTCGTGCCGCGTCAGCGGCAGACTGGTGGTAATCGTATGAGTGAAACCAAGAAAAATGCAGTGAAGCGCATCGGCGTGCTCACGAGCGGCGGCGACGCCCCCGGTATGAATGCGGCCGTTCGTTCCGTTGTCCGTGCCGCCGTGTACCGCGGCATCGAGGTCGTAGGCATCCGCCGCGGCTGGAACGGTCTGATCAACGGCGACATTGTCCGTCTGGACGAGCGCAGCGTGGCACATATCATCGACCGCGGCGGCACGATCCTCTACACCGCCCGCAGCGAGGAATTCCGCACGGAGGAGGGCCAGAAGAAGGCCGTCAGCACCTGCAAGCTCCTCGGGCTGGACGGCATTGTCGCCATCGGTGGCGACGGCACGTTCCGCGGCGCGCTGGCCCTGTCGAAATACGGCATCTCCGTCGTCGGTCTCCCCGGCACGATCGACAACGACATCGCCTGCACGGATTACTGCATCGGCTTTGACACGGCAGCCAACACGGCCATTGAGTGCATCGATAAGCTGCGCGACACCATGCAGTCGCACGAGCGCTGCTCCGTCGTGGAAGTCATGGGCCGCAACGCCGGTCATCTGGCGCTGTATGTCGGCCTTGCCGTCGGCGCGACGGCCGTCCTCGTGCCGGAGAGCAAGGAGAGCTTCGACACCGAGATCATCGAAAAGATCCGCAATGCCCGTCTGAACGGCTTTACGCACTATATGGTCGTCGTTGCGGAGGGCGCAGGCAGCGCCTTCGACGTCGCCAACCGCATCCGCGATGAGATCGCGCTCGATCCGCGCGTGACCGTCCTCGGCCATGTGCAGCGCGGTGGTTCCCCCACAGCCCGCGACCGCGTCATGGCAACGCGTATGGGCTATCGCGCCGTGGAGATCCTTGCGGCGGGCAGCACGAACCGCATCGTCGGCGTACATCAGGGCAAGATCTTCGACATCGATATCGATGAGGCGCTCAGCATGAGCAAGGGCCTTGATATGGAAGAATGGGCCGTTCTGGAAGCCATGACGGGCCTTTAAACCGACTGTTGGAAAAGTCTTTCGGCTTTTCCAACAAAAAGATTTCAGTCCGCTGCGCGCACGAATCGCCCGCCAAAAGCGGGCGATTCGCACACTAACGGACTGATTTGTATTTTCTCCGACGTACACGCCGCCGGAGAAAATGATCCTATTGGATTCGCCGCCTGCGGGCGGCGAACTCTGCGAGGCTTTTCAGGGCGCATGATGCGCCCTGATTTTTCGTGTCAGAGCTTTTTGCGGAACTGGATGAGCTTGCGCTGCATGCCCTGCGCTTCATAAAAGGCCAGTGCCGACGTATTGCGGCTGTCACAGGCCAGCTGCAGGTCCGTACAGCCCAGCGCGCGGCCACGGCGGCACAGCTCCTCGAGCATGGCATGTGCGATGCCCTGCCTGCGGCACGGGCCGTCGACACACAGCGCGTCGAGCATCATCACGCGGCGCGGCAGGATCGACGCGCCATCAAAGTCCCGCACGGCAAAGGCGGCATAGGCCACGATGTGCTCCCCGCGGCAGGCCACCACGAGCTGATCCCGCTCCACCATCTCCCGGAATTCCTCACAGGAGATGGGATGCTTGACGGAGCGATAGAGATCGGGGTGCAGCGAGACGTGCAGCTCGTGCACCTGCCGGGCCAGCCGGTTCACATGCTCAAAGTCGGGCTCCGCCGCAGTGCGAAACGTCAGCATGCAAGAACAGCCTTGTGGAAGACCTTCTTGCCCTTGCGGAGCTTGACGCCGTTCTTGAGCTGCTCGCCCGTGAAGACAACGTCGATGGATGCAACCTTCTCGTCATCAGCGAACACGCCGCCCTGCTGGACGAGACGGCGCGCCTCGGACTTCGTGGGCGCGAGCTTGCAGGCGAGCATCAGGTCCAGAATGCCGATTCTGCCATCCGTGAGCTGGCTCTCCGTCAGCTCCGTTGTCGGCATATTGGCATCGTTCGCGCCGCTGAGGAACAGAGCCTTCGCCGCATCACGGGCCTTATTGGCCTCTTCCTCGCCGTGGACGAGCTTCGTCAGCTCATAGGCGAGAATTTCCTTGGCCTTGTTGAGCTGGCTGCCTTCCCAGCCCTCCATGGCGTTGATCTCCTCGAGCGGGAGGAAGGTCAGCATGCGCAGGCACTTCATGACGTCGGCATCGTCGATATTGCGCCAGTACTGGAAAAAGTCGAAAGGCGTCGTCTTGTTCGGATCGAGCCAGACTGCGCCCTTGGCTGTCTTGCCCATCTTCTTGCCCTCGGAGTTGAGCAGCAGCGTGATGGTCATGGCGTGGGCGTCCTTGCCGAGCTTGCGGCGGATGAGCTCCGTGCCACCAAGCATGTTGCTCCACTGATCGTTGCCGCCGAATTCCATGTTGCAGCCGTAGTGCTGGAACATGTAGTAGAAGTCGTAGCTCTGCATGATCATGTAGTTGAATTCAAGGAAGGACAGGCCCTTCTCCATGCGCTGCTTGTAGCACTCGGCGCGCAGCATGTTGTTGACGGAGAAGCAGGCGCCGACCTCGCGCAGCAGCTCGATATAGTTCAGCGGCTTCAGCCAGGCAGAGTTGCGCAGCATAATCGCCTTGCCGTCGGAGAAGTCGATGAATTTCTCCATCTGGCGCTTGAAGCACTCCGCATTATACGCAATGGTCTCCTCAGTGAGCATCTGGCGCATGTCGGTGCGGCCCGACGGGTCGCCGATCATCGTCGTGCCGTCGCCGATGAGGGCGATGGGCTTATTGCCCGCCATCTGCAGGCGCTTCATCAGGCACAGGGCCATGAAATGGCCGACATGCAGGGAGTCTGCCGTGCAGTCAAAGCCGATATAGAACGTGGCCTTGCCGTTGTCGATCATTTCGCGGATCGCTTCTTCATTCGTCACCTGCGCGATCAAGCCGCGGGCGACCAGTTCGTCATAAAGTTTCATAAGTTCCTCCTGTTATTGTCATAAAAAACGCCCTCTGTCCAATGGACAGAGGGCGTAAAACTACGCGGTACCACCTCGTCATCCCCGGCACTTCGCAGCGGCGGGCTCGGGGAGTGCAGCCACACTCCTGCGCGATATCGGGCGCACCCGTCCGGCCCTACTGCAGGTTCAGGCCGGCCGCTCCGGAAGGTATTTCGCCCCGCTTCCCTGCCGCCTTACACCGACCGGCGGCTCTCTGCGCGTGGAGCACGGGGGTACTTCATTCCATCACAGCGTTTTCCTATGGGTATCCTAACAGAAAACCGGTGCTTTGTCAAGTCCGACTTTCCAGCATTTCCGCCGCGCTCTGCAGCGTGGTCGGCGTGATGCTCGCGCCGCCGATGATGCGGGCCAGCTCTGCCTTGCGCCCCTCAAAGTCGAGCGGCGTCACGCTCGTGAACGTGCGGCCGTCGTGCTCTGCCTTGGCGATGCGGAAATGCGTGTCCGCCAGCGCAGCGATCTGCGGCAGATGCGTTACGCACAGGATCTGCTTCGTGCGGGACAGGGCGCGGAGCTTTTCCGCTACACGCTGAGCGGCCCGGCCGGAGACACCGGTGTCGACCTCGTCGAAGATCAGCGTCGGCACATGGTCTCTCTCGGCCAGCACGTTTTTCAGCGCCAGCATGATGCGCGCCAACTCGCCGCCCGAGGCGACCTTGCTCAGCGGCTTGAGCGCTTCGCCGAGGTTGGCGGACATGTAGAACGAAACGGCGTCCATGCCGTCCTGCGTCAGATCCGTCTCCGTGAAGCGGCAGGCAAATTGTACTTTCTTCATATCCAGCTGGGAAAGCTCGTCCAGCACGCGCGCCGTCAGGGCCTCTGAGGCCGCTTTCCGGCATTCGCGCAGGCGAAGGGCCGTTTCCCGTGCCTGCTTTTCCGCCGCGGCGACCTGCTTTTCCAGCTGCTGCAGGCGCTCGTCGGAGAACTCGATCTCCTCCAGCTCCGCTTTTGCCCTGGCAAGGTAGTCCAGAATGGCCGCGCAGTCCGCGCCGTATTTCCGGCGCAGGCGGTGCAGCAGGTCGAGGCGCTCCTCAAGCTGCTCCAGCTCGTCTGCGGAGTACGACAGGCGGTACAGACGGTCACGGAGCTGCTCGGCGGCGTCCTGCGCCTGATACATCAGGTCTGCGATCGTGTCGTGCAGTGGCTGCAGCGATTCATCAAAGCGCGCACTGTGCGCCAGATCGCGCTCTGCCTGCGTCAGGAGAGCCGCCGCGCCCTGCGCCTCGTCCCCGCCGTCCAGACAGGCGGCAGCGTCGCGCAGGCCGTCCGAGAGCTTTTCGGCGTTCTGCAGCAGACGGCGGCGGGCCTCGAGCTGCGTATCCTCATCCGGCTTCAGAGCCGCACGCTCGATCTCATCGATCTGATAGCGCAGCGTCTCCGTGCGGCGAAGCTTCTCGCTCTCGTCCATGCGCAGGTGCGCCATTTCGTGCTGCAGGCTCTGCATGGCGGAAAACTGCGCGCGGTACTGCTCCAGCAGCGGCGCATCGGCAGCGAAGCTGTCCAGAAATGTCAGATGGTAGTTCTCATCGAACAGCGCTGCGGAGTCGTGCTGGCCGTGGATGTTGATGAGCTGAAGGCCGAGCCTCCGCAGAATGCCGACCGTGACGGCCACGCCGTTCACGCGGCAGAGATTCTTTCCGTCCAGATAGATCTCACGCTGTACGACGACCTCCGTGTCATAGGGCACACTGTTCTCGGCAAACCACGCAAGCTCCGGCACATCGTCAAAAATGGCGCGAACAGCGGCGCGCGCCGCGCCCGTGCGGATCATATCGCGGTAGGCGCGCTCGCCGAGAATGGCGGAGATCGCGTCGATGACGATGGATTTGCCCGCGCCGGTCTCGCCGGTCATGACGTTAAAGCCGCGCTCAAACAGGATATCCGCCTGCTCGATCACGGCGATATTCTCAATGTGCAGCAGGCGAAGCATGGCGGCTCCTTACTCGAGCATGCGGTGCAGCTCGCGGCAGAACTCCGCGGCAGATTCCTTGTCGCGCATGATGACGAGCGTCGTATCGTCGCCGGACAGCGAGCCGACCATGTTCGGCATCTTTAGCGAGTCGATGTTCGCACCCGCGGCTGCGCCGAGACCGGGCATGGTCTTGATGACGATGATATTCTGGGCGTAGTCGATGTTCGTGACGCATTCGCGGAAGATCACGCGGAAGCGCGCGCCAAACTTCTCGCCCTCCACGCGGTGCGGCAGGCAATAGCGATAGCCTCCCATGCCGTCGAGGGATTTTACGATCTGCAGCTCCTTGATATCGCGGGAAACGGTGGCCTGGGTGCTGTGGAAGCCGCACTGGCGGAGCTGATCGAGCAGCTGCTCCTGCGTCTCGATACACCGGTTCTCCACAAGCTCGATGATTTTTTTCTGACGATCGTTTTTCATGGTTCCCACCTACCTGAATTTATTTTGTATGATCTCGAAAAAGCTGCGTCCGGTCAGGCGGAGCAGCCGTGTGACATGCTCAGAGCGGCGTATGGTAATGCGATCGCCGCTGCTCAGGCGGACAGCCTTGCCGCCGTCCACGGAAAGAAAGGCGTTTTTGCGGCCGGTGCGGGCAAGCTGCACCGTGATCTCGCGGTCTGCAGACGTAACGATGGCACGTGTCTGCATATCGTGGGCGCAGATCGGCGTGAGCACAATATTCTGTGCAGCAGGCTCGACCAGCGGGCCGCCAGCCGACATGGAATAGGCCGTGGAACCGGTCGGCGTGCAGACGATCAGCCCGTCGCCGCTGAAGGACATCATATCCACGCCGTCGCCCTGCACGGACATCTGCACCACGCGGGCGACCGCGCCCTTCGTGATGACGGCGTCGTTCAGCGCGTCCTCCTCCAGAATGACGCGTCCCTCGTGCTCCGCGCGGACATGGAGCATCATGCGCGGCTCGACGGAGAAATCGTCATCCGCAAGGCGTCGCAGCTCCTTGAGCTCGCTGCTCTCCAGCTCCGCCATGAAGCCCATGGTGCCGATGTTCACGCCGAGGACCGGGATTCCGGCCTTTGTTGCGGCCTTGGAGGCATGGAGGATCGTGCCGTCGCCGCCGAAGCAGACGAGTAGATCGGCATCGCGCAGCTCATGGTTCAGCTCCGTCAGAACAACATTGTCCGGCAGCTCGAAGCTGCGGTCCACATCGAAGGCGAGGCAGATGCGCGTTTCCAGCCCAGCCTCGCGCAGGAGCTTATCGGCGAGCGTGACATATTTGAAGTTCCGGTCCCGGTAGGGATTCGGCGTCAAGACGATCTTTTTCATAGCTTATCCCCTGAGTTCTGCGTGCGCCTGTGCAACGAGCGCAGGAACATCCGGCGTGATGCCGCCCTGCGGCTCCATGCTCAGATGGCCAAGAAATTCAATGTTGCCCTCGGGGCCGCGCACCGGGGAAAACGTCAGGTTGCGGACGGTCAGCTCCAGCTCCGCAGCCAGCGCCAGAAAATTCTGCAGGACCTCCTCATGGACGGCCGGGTCGCGGACGACGCCCTTCTTGCCGACCTTCTCCCGGCCGGCCTCGAACTGCGGCTTGATGAGGCAGAGGATCTGCCCCGTCGGCTTCAGCAGTGCACGGATGGCGGGCAGGACGATCCGCAGGGAAATGAAGGAAACATCCACAACGGACAGGTCCAGCGGCTCTCCGAGCTGCTCCGGCGTGACATAGCGGATGTTCGTCCGCTCCATGCACACCACGCGCGGGTCCTGCCGGATGCTCCAGGCAAGCTGGCCATAGCCGACATCGATGGCGAAGACCTTCTTCGCGCCCTTCTGCAGCAGGCAGTCCGTAAAGCCGCCCGTCGAGGCGCCCGAGTCGCTGCAGACGAAGCCGGTCGGATCGACGCCGAAGTCGCGCAGCGCCTTTTCAAGCTTCAGGCCGCCGCGGCTGACGTAGGGGCAGGGATTGCCCCGCAGCTCTACAACGGCCTCGTCCTCGACCGGCGTACCGGCCTTGTCCGATTTCTGCCCGTTGACATAGACCTCGCCGGACATGATGAGCGCCTGCGCCTTGCTTCGGCTGTCGCACAGGCCGCGCTCCACGAGAACGACATCCAATCGTTCCTTATGCTTCATTCTGACATACCTCCCAGGCAGCGTCAGCAAGAGATTTTGCGTCCAACCCCGCCAGGCGGTACAGCTCCGGCACCGCGCCGTGGGGAATAAAGCGGTCGCCGAGATTGCACAGCCGCACAGGCCCGCCCACTCCGCGAGCACGGAGCGACGCCAACAGCTCCTTGCCGACGCAGCCGATGCACACGGACTCCTCTGCCACGAGCAGGCGGCCCGTCTTCCGCATGGAGGCGGCGACGGTGCGGACATCGAGCGGCTTGATGGAGGGCAGCTTCAGGACCTCGGCGGAAATACCGCGCGCTTCGAGCAGCTTTGCCGCGGCAAGCACCTCGTTGACGAGCGTCCCGTAGGTGACGAGGGTAATGTCGCTCCCCTCGCGCAGGCACGGCTGCTCTGCGATGCCGGTAAACGTGCCGTCGCACCCGCGGGGATAGCGCACGGCAACCGGGCCGGTCATCTCCAGCACAGCGCGGCGCAGCATCTGACCCAGCTCCGCCTGACTGGCGGGGCACAGGACCTGCATGCCGGGCACAGAGCGCAGATAATTCACGTCGAACACGCCGTGGTGCGTCTCGCCATCCCCGCCGACAAGGCCGGCGCGGTCTACGGCAAATACGACATGCAGTCCGAGCATGGCAACATCCTGCAGCAGCATGTCATAAGCGCGCTGCAGGAATGTGGAATAGATCGCAACAACGGGGATCATCCCCTGCTTGGCAAGGCCGCCCGCCATGGAGACGGCGTGTCCCTCTGCAATGCCGACATCGAAGCAGCGCTCCGGATAGTGGGCTGCAAAGGCATCGAGGCCGGTCCCGCGCAGCATGGCAGCTGTAATGGCGCAGATGCGCGGCTCCTGTGCGCCGAGCGCGTCAATCGTTTCGCTGAATGTGTCGGAAAATGTCGGAAGATGGCCGCAGCGCGGCTCCATCCCCTTTTCGGGGTCGAAATGGCCGATGCCGTGGAACACATCGGGGTTCTCCTCAGCAGGCGCGTAGCCCTTGCCCTTCTGCGTGATGACGTGCAGCAGGACCGGATGCCGGCGGTCCTTGACGAGCCGGAGCATATATTCCAGCCGTTTCAGATCATGCCCATCTACAGGGCCATAATATTCAAAGCCCATCTCCTCAAAGAACGTCGTGCCGAAGAGCATACGCTTCCAGTGCTCCTTGAGCCGGTGCGTCAGGCGGTAGAGGCACTTTCCGCCGGGCACCTTTGCCGTGACGGCGCGATAGGCCTTTTTGATGCGGTAATAGCCCGGCCGCGTGCGGATGAGCGCAAGATGCTGGGCAATGCCGCCGACGTTCGGCGTGATGGACATGCCGTTGTCATTCAGGATAACGATGAGCTGCTCGCTGCTCTCCCCGGCATCGTTCATGGCCTCATAGGCCAGGCCGCCGGTCATTGCGCCGTCGCCCATCAGGGCCACGACGTGATAGTCCTCATGCTGCAGCGTGCGGGCACGCGCCATGCCGAGGGCGGTGGAGACGGAGCTGGAGGCGTGACCGGCCACAAACGGGTCCGTCACGCTCTCCGACGGCTTTGGGAAGCCCGCAAGGCCGCCGAACATACGCAGTGTGCGGAATTCGTCCCGCCGGCCGGTCAGGATCTTGTGGACATAGGACTGATGCCCCACGTCGAACAGGAGCCGGTCACGGCTCGTATCGAATACCCGCTCCAGCGCAACACTCAGCTCGACAACGCCGAGGTTCGAGGCCAGATGACCGCCCGTCCGGGCGACATTCAGCACCAGAAACTGTCGAATCTCGTCGCAAAGCTGGCGCAGCTGCGCGTCATTCAGCGCGCACAGCGCCTCGCGGGAATTGATGGTATCTAATAAAGTCAAAAATGACACACCCTCAGACTGTCACTTTTTCTTTTTCTTCGGGAGCTTGCCGGTAAAGAGTGACTTGATGTAGTAGATCAGCTTGGAGGTCGTATGCACGATCTGCGTCGCCTTGCCGGTGGCGATATTCTTGCCGCAGGCCTTGCCGGCGATTGTTACACCGGACACCAGCGCGGACATGATCAGCTGTGCCACCGTTTCGGAATTGAGCATGGTAAGAGCGCGCACGGCCACAACGGCGGAAGCCGAGCCGGATACGACGCCGCAGATATCGCCCACGACGTCATTGCAGAAGCTCGAGACCTTTTCCGCATTGCGCAGCAGGTGCAGAGCCTCGGCAGCGCCGGGGACCTTTTTGGCCGCCATGGCATGGAAGGGCTTCTCCTCGGCCGACATCACAGCCACGCCGATGATATCGAACACGATGCCTAGCGCCACGATCAGCAAAAGTACAAGAAATGCCTCGACAAGCCCTGCCCCCTCCAGCACTGTGGAGGAAAAGAACGAGATCGTCGAGGAAATTACGACTGCCACAAAAAAGACTGTGACGATCCAGCGAATATGACTGTTTTTCTTTTTTCGCTTCCCTTTTGAGGGAGGCTCCGTATGGTTTGCGCTCAAAAATATCTCCTCCGGAAACACTGAAGTCTGTGGGCCGGGCCCACAAGCCAAGAATTTCTAAAGAATGGTGGCAGCAGACAGAGTAAAGCCTGCGGCTTAGGTCGGGTTGGATTTCCCCAGTCGCTGCCGCCCGTCGCCGGACGGCTGTTTCCATTTAAAGCCAAAGCCGGAGCGTTGCCGCATCCGGTACCCGATTGCCACTTAGTCCGCACTGTAATCCTCTGCATGCCCTGAATGAACAGTCAGCCTAGGTGTTTTCCACAGCATTACGCACCGGCTCTATCCTCTTTTGCAGGCATGGTTTCAAGGGGCAATATCGCCAATCGCCGCGGCCACGGCGGCTGACGCGTCGCTCCCCTATTCCCGCATACCCACGCAAGGCAGGCTACGCTACACACAGCACACGATTCTGTGCACCGCAATGCAGGTTCAATCCTGCTTCGTACGCAGTCCGGGTACCCGCAGATACGGAACGGCTGTCGCACAAGAGCAGGTCTCCACGGAAACCGGGTCGGTCGGTATATGCCGTTACACCTCGCCCGGAGACCTTAACCCCCAGCACCCACCCTGATCTGGGCGAAAAAAGCAAGCACCAGGGACTTCATCGATATGCCCTTAAAAGGATTTTTAGGCCCTTCTTCGAAACCGGCGCGCTTTGACTAGGATACTGCGCCACCAATAACATCATACCATAACGACGGGAAATATACAAGTATCCTTTGTCGGTTTTTCCAAAAAATATCCCGCGATTTTCTACCGGTACAATGGTTTTTCCAATGTTTTCCTCATTAGCAAGCGAAAATATCGGAAATATTTCAAAATAATGAATATTCAGCCCGCCGAAATAGTTCCATCCGTTCCTGTTCCGCCGGGCCGATCCTGCGCAGCCGGCCGGGCGTGATATACGGCGAATCGGCCCGCGGAAAGGCGAAACAGCGCTTGACAAGGCCGCTCTGCCGTGCTAAACTTGTAGTTGCACAGCGGACAAACGGGCAAAGAATGCCCGCGCTGTAATGACAGGCTGATTGCCGCAGGAGTGACAGCTATGCATTCTTTTGAGAGCGATTATACTGCGGGCGCGCGGGTAGAGATCCTGCGCCGTCTGAACGAGACGAATCTGGAGCAGCTCCCCGGCTACGGCAGCGACAAATACTGCGAGAGCGCAAAGGAAAAGATCCGCGCGGCCTGTGACTGTCCCGGCGCCGACGTTTTCTTCATGGTCGGCGGCACGCAGACGAACGCCGTCGTCATCGACTCCATGCTGCCGTCCTACGGCGGCGTGATCGCCGCGCAGACCGGCCACATCAGCGACCACGAGGCCGGCGCCATCGAATTCACGGGCCACAAGGTCATCGCCCTGCCCGTCTACGACGGCAAGCTCCGCGCCGAAGATGTCTGGATGTATATGAAGGACTACTGGCAGGATGCGAGTCACCAGCATTTTGTCTATCCCGGCATGGTCTACATCTCCTACCCGACGGAGTTCGGCACGCTCTACACCAAGCGTGAGCTCGTCGAGCTGGCCAGCGTCTGCCGCTGGTACAATATCCCACTCTACATCGACGGCGCGCGCCTCGGCTACGGTCTGATGAGCCCGAAGTGCGACATTACCCTGCCGGAGCTGGCCCAGCTGTGCGACGTGTTCTACATCGGCGGCACGAAGGTCGGCGCGCTGTTCGGCGAGGCCGCAGTCTTTACAAAGCACAACATGCCGCGATATTTCTCCACCATTGCCAAACAGCACGGCGCGCTGCTGGCCAAGGGCCGCCTGCTCGGCCTGCAGTTCGACACGCTGTTTACGGACGACCTGTATTTCCGCATCAGCAAGCACGCCATCAACATGGCCATGCAGATCCGCGATGCCTTCGATGCGCGTGGCCTGCAGTTCTATCTTCATTCGCCGACGAACCTGCAGTTCCTCATCATGGAGAACAAGGCCGTCCGTGCCCTGCAGCAGAAGATTGCCTTCCACACCTGGGGCAAGGTCGACGAGGAGCACAGCGTTGCCCGCTTCGCCACGAGCTGGTCCACAACGCAGGAGGATGTCGACGCGCTGATCGACGCCATCAAAACACTGTAAGGCAGAAAAATTTCGGAGCGCTTTCCGGCTGGAAAGCGCTCCGTTTTTTTAGCGTTTCTGTGCCGCCTCGGCACGGCAGCGGATCATTTCGCCCGCAATGCTGATGGCGATCTCCGCCGGGGTCTGCGCCAGGATCGGCAGGCCGATGGGCAGATGGACAGACGCAATGGCCTCTTCGGAGAAGCCCTCCTGCCGCAGCAGGTCGCGCGTCTTGGCCGCCTTGTTCCGGCTGCCGATGCAGCCGATGTAGGACAGCGGATGGCGCAGGATGCGGTGCAGGACCTCAAAGTCCGCCATGTGGCCCGGCGTCATGACGACGACGCTGTCATACGGCGTGAGCGTGACATGATCCTCCAGCTCTGCATACGGCGCGCAGATCACATCGGAGAATCTCTCGGCCAGCTCCTGCCGCGGGTCATAGACCGTCACGGCAAAGCCGACATATTCCAGCACCGGCACGAGCGCCTGCCCGACATGGCCCGCGCCGAAGAGGTAGACGCGCCCCGGCTGCGTGAGCGGCTCGGTATAAACAGCAGGCGTTCCCGGCATCCAGACCGGCTGGGCCGCGCACAGGGAACGGTCCGCCCCGTTCGAAAGCGAAACGTCCGTTCTGCCGTCTTCGGCAATGACGAGCTTCAGCCAGCAGGGCGCCGTGGCGTCGAACGCAGCCGCCATGGCGCGCACGAAGTCCGCCTGCTCCGGGCCGAGATAGAGATACGACACGATGACATTGCCGCCGCAGGCCATGCCGATGCCGCCCTCGCGCTCCGAGAGGTCATAGGCCCGCAGGGCCGAGGTCTGCCGCTGCAGAAGCGACAGGCCCTCCTTTGCGGCGAGCAGCTCCAGGCGGCCGCCGCCGACGGTGCCGCGGGTACTGCCGTCGGCGAACACGGCCATATGCGCGCCTGCGCTGCGCGGTGCGGAGCCGCCGGAATGCACGACGGTGCAGAGGACGACCGGTCTGCCAAGGGTAGCGGCCTCCAGAAGGCTGTGAAGCAGTGCTTTCATGGTTTTTCTCCTCAGTGATCGCGACTCGTCAGGCGCTGCGCCAGCTCCGTCAGGAACTCCGCCTGACCGAACGGCGCGAGCGCAGCGACCGCGCGCTGCGTTTCTTCCGTGATGCGGGCACGGCAGGCTTCCACGCCGTGCAGCCGGACGAATGTATTTTTGTTCTGGTCCATGCCGGTCGCCTTGCCGAGCTTTGCGGCATCGCCGACGACATCCAGAATATCATCCTCGATCTGGAAGGCCAGCCCGAGGCTTGCAGCGTAATCCGCCGCTGCCTGCTGCTGGGCCGGGCTGCCGCCGGCTGCGATGACGCCGAGCTGGCAGGCAGCCGAGATGAGCGCGCCCGTTTTGCGCGACTGGATGGCGAGGACCTCCTCCTCCGTGCAGACGCGGTGCTCGGCCTCCATGTCCAGCACCTGCCCGCCGACCATACCGAGCTCGCCCGCGCACAGCGAGAGCACCCGCGTGGCCTTAACGACGCGGGACGCGGGCAGCGGGGCTGCGGCAAGATGGCCGAATGCGGCCGTCAGCAGGGCGTCGCCCGCCAGAACGGCCGTCGCCTCGCCGTAGACCTTGTGGTTCGTCAGGCGGCCGCGGCGGTAATCGTCATTGTCCATGCACGGCAGATCATCGTGGATGAGGCTGTAGGTATGCACCATCTCTACGGCGGCAGCAAACGGCAGGGCGTCCATGGCGCTGCCGCCGCACAGCTCGCAGAAGGCCTGCGCCAGCACAGGGCGAAGGCGCTTTCCCCCGGCAAGCAGGCTGTAGCGCATGGCGTCAAACAGGACCTGCTGCGGCTCGTCCGCATCCGTAAAGCAGGAGTGGAGATAGCCCTCCACGCGGTCGGCATAGCTGCGCAGCAGCGCTTCAAATTCCAGCATCGGCAAGCTCCGTTTCCTGCGGGGCGCCGTCTGCGCCCTTGGTGAGCTGAACGACCTTCAGCTCCGCTTCGTCCAGCAGGCGGCTGCAGGAGCCTGCCAGCCGCGTGCCCTCCTCAAACAGCGAGAGGGCCTCCTCCAGCGGGACGTCGCCCTTTTCCATGCGGCGGACGATCTCATCGAGCCGCTGCAGAGATTGTTCAAATGTGATCGATTCCGTGCTCATGTTGCATCCTCCTGTATTTCCCGCACCTCGGCAGAGGCGCGGCCGTCCGCGAGCCGGACGGTGATCCGGTCGCCGCAGGACAGCGTGCGGACGCTCCGCACCACATGGCCCTGCGCGTCAAATGTCATAGAATAGCCGCGCGAGAGGACCTTCAGCGGGCTCATCGCGTCGAGCTTCGACGTCAGCCGGACAAAGCGCTCGCGCTGCTGCGCCACGAGCCGCTGCAAGGCGGCAATCAGGCGGCGCTGCGTATAGTCGAGCTGCATGCGGCGGTCGTCGATATAGTTTTTCGGGTCGCGCAGGGCGCGCGCTCCGGTCAGCTGGGCCACACGCTGGCGTTCCTGCTTCAGGCGGCGCGTCATCAGCGTGAGCAGCATGGCGCGCTGGGCGGCCAGATGCTGGCGCAGCTCCGTCTGGTCCGGCACGGCCAGCTCGGCTGCGTTCGACGGCGTCGCTGCGCGCAGATCGGCCACGAAGTCCGAGATCGTCACATCCGGCTCATGGCCGACGGCCGAGATGACCGGAATATGCGAATCGGCAATGGCGCGGGCCACGCGTTCGTCGTTGAAGGCCCAAAGGTCCTCCATGGAGCCGCCGCCGCGTCCGGTGATGATGAGGTCGGCCAGCTCCCAGCGGTTGGCGTAGCGGATCGCCCCGGCGATCTCCGCCGGAGCCTCGGCCCCCTGCACACGGACGCCGAGCAGCTTGACCTCCGTCAGCGGGTAGCGCTTGCGCAGGATGCGCAGCATGTCGTGCAGAGCCGCGCCCGCGGAGGACGTGATGATGGCGATGCGGTGCGGGAAGCGCGGCAGGGCCTGCTTGCGCTCGCGGGCGAACAGGCCCTCAGCCTGCAGCTTCAGCTTGAGCTGCTCAAAGGCGACATGCAGATCGCCGACGCCCTCCGGCGTGAGCGACGTGCAGTAGAGCTGGTAGGCTCCGTCACGCGGGAACACGGCAATGCGCCCGCCCGCAATGACCTTCATACCCGTCTCCGGCCGGAAACGCAGGCGCATGGCGCTGCCCTTGAACATGACGCAGCGGATGGCGCTCTGGCTGTCCTTCAGCGTGAAATAGTGATGGCCGGAGGGGTAAATTTTATAGTTGCTCAGCTCACCGCGGATGAGCAGCGAGCCGAGAAATTCGTCTGCTTCAAAGCGCTGTCGCAGATACTCGTTGATCTGCGATACCTCAAAGATCTCAGCCATGCAGCGCCCTCCAGGTCAGAACGGCAACGCCGAGGGCGTTGTCCGTGGCGAACTGCGGCGGACAGAAAATGGCCGGAAGTGCCGCGCAGCTGCTGCGCAGCAGCGTGTTCGATGCAACACCGCCTGCAAACACGACGCTGCTGCCGGGATACTCCAGCAGCGCGTTCTCCGTCGCGCGGACGATGGCGCCGATGAGGCAGCGCAGCGCATAGCCCGCCGTCTCCTCCGGGGAATTTCCGGCCGCGTGATACTGTTCGACCTTGTTCTGCACGCCGGAAAGGGAGAATGTGGTCCCCTGCACCTTGACGCGGAAGACCTGCCGGTCCTGCGCGGACCGGCTCAGGGCGTCGATGTGCTTGCCGGACGGAAACGGCAGGCCGAGCAGCTTGCCGGTCCGGTCGATGAGCTGACCGGCGGAGATGTCCGTCGTGCCGCCGATCCTCTCGGCATGCACGCTGCCCTTCCCCTCCGGCGTGACGCGCAGAAGCTCCGTCGTACCGCCGGAAAGATGCCAGGCCAGATGCGGCTCGTCCATCAGCTCCATATGGCCGGAGCCCCACAGTGAGGCCGCGATGTGCCCCTGCTGATGCGAAAACGGCAGGACGGGCACGCCGAGCGCCGCACCGAGCACCCGGGCCTGCGATTCGCCCGCGAGGAAGCAGGGCATGTACGAACCCTCTACGGCGCGCGGCCGCGTGCTGACACCGACTGCTTCAAAGCCTGCGTCCGTGCCGATATCCGAAAACAGCCTGTCGGCAAGCTCCGGCAGGCGTTTTACATGGGCGAACAGCGCATCACTCTGGCGCAGTCCGAGTGCGCCCTGCTCCACATCGAGCAGGCGCGAGATATTGTGACCGGCCGTGCCGTCGAACGACGCGACCGAGGTCGTATAGTTGCTGGTGTCGAAGGCGAGCACCCTCATGGCTGCTGCGCCTCCTCCGGAGCATGCTGCGTCTCTTTGGGCGGAGTCTCCTCCGGCTGTGCTTCCTCAGGCTGCGGGTCCGCAGGGGCCTCGGTGTTCGGCTTTGCGCCGCGCGCCACGGAGCCGAGGATGCCGTTCACAAAGGAAACGACCTGCGCGTCCTCATATTTCCGCGTCAGCTCCACGCACTCGTTGATGGCAACGCCGTTCGGCACATCGTCGACATAGCGCATTTCATAAATGGCAAGCCGCATCGCCGCCTTCGTCAGGCGGGAGATCCGGTGCAGATTCCAGCGCACGGCATACTGGGCGATCAGGGCGTCCAGCTCCTCTGCGTGCTCGCAGACACCCGTCACGCAGGTGCGGATATAGTCCATCTGCTTTTTGCTGGGGCGCTCTGCATAGACGTCGTTCTCCGCAGAAAGGCCGCTGTAATAGCTGCGGTCCATGCGGGTCTCGATGGCCTGGGCAGGGTCTTCGCCGGTATAGTCGATCTCATAAATGAGATGCACGGCGACCTCTCTGGCGTTTGAGCGTGTCATGTCATGTCTCCTTGGTATGTAAAGTGAAAGTGAAGGACTGCCGCTCTGCGGCGGGGGGCTGCAGAGCGGCATAGCCTCAGGCCTGCTCCGCCTTCGGCGCGGCAACGCCGCAGACGTTGACATTGACATGAGCCGGGCGGACGCCTGCCATGGACTCCACGGCGTTGGCGATGCTCTCCTGCACGTTCTTGGCAACAGTCATCACGGGCTGGCCCATCCGGACGACAAGGTTGCAGGCAATGTCAATGACGTTGTCCTGCAGCGTCACGCGGATGCCGCTGCTCAGGTTCTTCTTGCCGAGGATCGCCGTTAGATCAAGCGTCTGCGTGGCGCTCAGGCCATAGACACCCTCGACCTCACGCACGGCCAGCGAGGCGATGGAGGCGATGACGTCCTCCGAAATCAGAATGTTCCCGCCCTCCTGGGGCTGAACGATGTAATTTTTGCTTTCTGCCATGGTATTGACCACCCTTTCTCCGAAGCCGCCGCAGGGCATGCTTCGCGATTGTCCTATCTATTTTATCACATTTTACGGAAAATACAATAGCGGCGTTGCGAAAATCGGATCGTCAAATGCGGAAAGCCGGGCACTCAGGCCTCACTGCCCCTTTTCCGGCTCAACGCCGATGACACGGATGTCCGAAAGCTTGCAGCTCGTCTGCGAGAGCACGATATCCGACAGCAGGGCGACGTCCGACTGCGTCAGGCCGTCCTCCGGCGCGGCGACGGCGACGGAGATGCCGTCCTCACTGATATAGGCCACGCAGTCCTGATAGCCCTTGGCCACGATGAGGCTCTCGATCTGGGATTCGGCCAGCGCGTCCGAGATGATGCCCTCGAGCTTGGCGCTGCTGGCGGCATCGCCGTCGGCATAGGCAATGGTCTCCTGCAGCAGCTCCACGGCCTCGTCCCGCGCCGTCTGACGGGAGAGCCGCATCTGGGCGAAATACTCCGCCTGCGTCCCGGTCTGCTGCACCGGCGTCGCCAGCGCGTCGCCCTGCTCCTGCTGCAGAACGAGCGTCGTGTCGTCGAGGATCTTGCCTGCGTCAAGCGTTTCCGTCAGGTCCGCGGCGCTGTGCCCGGCATACCAGTTCAGATAGATCCCGGCGCATACCACAAGCAGCACACCGGCGGCGATCAGATTGCGTTTCCAAGTCTTTTTCATTGCCATTCCTCCATTATGATCTCATTTTCACGACGGTGATCCGGTCCGTGCTCAGTCCGGTGACGGCGGAGACCGCTTCGAGCAGCCGAAGCCGCACCGCAGCGCTGTCCGCCCCCTCGCAGACGATGAGCGCGCCCTGAAAACGCGGATAGGTCGTCGCGGCTACAGCCGCTTTATCATATGAGCTTCCCTCGGACAAAATGACGGTTTTCCGGGACTCGGAGCTCTGCGCCCCGTCCGAGCTTGCCTGCACGTCCGTCTGGTATTCCACGCGCTCCCCGGTCTCCAGCGTCAGCATCACACTGACCTGCCCTGCGCCCGCGATCTGCTGCAGCATCTGCGTCAGCCGCCGCTCCGTCTCCGCCGCATAGTCCGTCTCCGCCGCCGAAGCAGCCGCGTTGGACTTCTGCGTCGTCTTTTTCCCGCCCGGCAGCAGCAGGAGCGCCAGACCGAGCAGCAGGACCAGCGCGGCATAGCGGTATTTTTTCAGCCCCTGCCAGAGCTTTTTCGGATCGATCTTCCCCAAAGCCATTCCTCCTGCTCACCCATAGGTCTTCCACGTCTGCCGTTCAGTCGGGATGCCGAGCGACTGCGACAGAAATTCCGACAGCGCCCGGACCTGCTCCGGGTCGAGCGTCCCCGTCAGCGTGGCGGACCACGGCTGCGGATATTCCTCCTCCGTCAGCGTGACGTCGGCCCGGACGAGCATGCCCAGCGCCTCCGCCTGCTTTTCAATGGTCCGCTCCGTATTCTCCCGGATGAGATCGCGGAGCATGTCCTGCCGCGTCCGGTCCGTTCCGGAGGCATCATAGTCGAGCGCACGCTCGGCCTGCTCCAGCACGTCCGTGAGCGTCCGCGCATCGAGCCGCAGCAGCGGCGTAACGCAGACGAGCAGGGCCAGAAGACCCGCCGCAAAGCGCACGACGCGCTCCATCCGGCTGCCGTGGGAAAGCGCAGAGGCCAGCACGGCGATCATGCTCACCGCCACAACGGCGGTCAGATAGCTCCGGATCGCCTCCATCATCCCACCACCTTCAGAAAGCACACAACGGAGATAAGCAGCATGAGCGCGCAGGCCCCCGTCATGGCGAGCAGATAGCCCATGGCCGTGGCGGCATGCTTCACGAGCTTCACCTGCTGCGGCATGCCGATCGTCCCGCTGACGGCCGCCGTCCCCTTCAGGAGCAGATACTGCGCGCCGATCTTCAGAAACGGTGTCAGGCAGATGGCGAGGACTGCCAGCATACCGAACACGCCCATGGAGCTTTTCAGGGCCGAGGCGCTTGCCAGCAGCGTCTCGGACGCGTCGGACAGAATGCTGCCGACCACGGGCACCATGCCGGACACGGCCGCCTTCGTCGCGCGCACGGCGGCGGCATCCGCACTGCCGGAGATGACGCCCGTCACGGTCAGGTAGCCCGTGAACACGAACAGCACGACACGCAGGCTCTTGGAGATCAGCCAGCCCACGAATTCCCGCAGCTCGGAGAGCAGGCTGTCCGCGAGCGCGGCCTCTGCCGCAGCCACGACAAGATAGACGCTCACGCCCGGCAGGAGCAGCCGCGCGATCAGGCGCGACAGCAGGCCGGAGAACAGGGCCGTTCCGGCGTAAAGCGTCCCGGCTGATACCGTCCCCCCGCTCATGGCCATGGCGGACGCCATGACCGGCAGCAGGCAGGCGCTGTAGTCCGAAAGACGCGTGACCGTCTCCGAGGCCAGCGAGATCATGGACTGCATCCCGCCAAGGCAGGCCGCACAGATGCCCAGCGCACCGACGGCCGAGACGGCGTTCACAGGGTCCTTCTGCGCGCTCATGCGCACGACGGCGCACAGCGTAACCATGGCCAGCAGCACCGCGCACAGGCGAAGGCCGCTGCGCAGCGCGCCGCCGCTCCCGCCGGCCGCCGCGCGCAGGATGCTCCGTACTCCGCTGCGGAAGTCCGGCATACCGTCCGGCGAAAGCCCGTCCAGCACCTCTGCGGCTTCATCCGGAAGGCTCTGCGTCAGCTCGTCCGTGCCGATCACATCGCGCAGCGCCTCCGTCGGCTCCGCGGCCAGCACGGGGACCGCCAGCAGGAGCAGGACAGCCAGAAATATGGCGAGTTTTTTCACATCATCCCTCCAGCATAGTCCGCAGCAGCGACAGCACGGCCTCCAGCAGCGGCAGGGCCGTGTAAATGCCGAGCACGCTCCCGCACAGCTCAATGAGCCGCGCCACGGTGCTCTCACCCGCATCGGCGCAGACCGAGGCCGTCAGCTGTGTCAGAAGGCCGATGCCGACCGTACGCAGCAACGGCTGCAGCAGTGCAGGCTCCAGTCCTGCCAGCTGGCGAAGCTCCGACAGAAACGATACGACCGGCTCTGCCAGACGCACAATGCTCACAGTCATGGCGGCGCAGGCGGCCAGCGTCAGCAGGAGCGCCAGTACGCCGTTCCCCTTTTTCAGGACCAGCCCGAGCAGCACGGCGATCAGCCCAAGCCCGGCAACCTGCAGCAGTGTGTCCATCTAAAACCGGAACAGCGACTGCACGAGGTCGAACAGCTGCGCGATCTTCTGCGCCACGATCATCAGCACCACGACGAGCCCGGCCAGCGTCGTCATGGTCGCCTGCTCCTCGCGCCCCGAGCGCACGAGGACCTGATTCAGAATGGTCACGATGATGCCGACCGCGGCGATCTTGAATATCAGCTGCACATCCATAGGCTACACCGCCAGGATCAGGAGCGCCAGCCCCGTGCAGAGGCCCAGCGCGGCATAGCACTTCGCGCGCGGGCGCTTTTCGGCCTCACAGCGGGCCAGCGCCGCCTGCAGGCGCTTTGCCGTCAGGTCCAGCATACGATTCTCCCCGTCGAGATCATAGCGCCCGAGGGCGCTGCACAGCTCCAGCACCGCCATGACCGCATCCTGCGGCAGCTGCAGCCCCCGCGCAGCCTCCAGGGCTGCGGCTGCGGCCCGGTCCCGGCTGACGGGCTCGCGGAGCTGCGCGGCAAAGCAGCGGAAAAACGCGGCGGGCGGCCCCGCCAGCCTGTCCGCCACGAGGGCGCAGACCTCCGGCAGCGGCTGCAGGGAATAATTGATCTCGCAGCGCAGCAGCTCTATGGCGCGGCAGAAGGCCTGCAGATGGCGCGCCGCGCGGTAATACCGCACCCCGGCCGTGATGCCGAAGCTGCCGCTTGCCAGCAGCACCAGCGCGCCCCCGAGCAGTCTAAGCATGATCCAGCCCCCTTTCGATGCGCACGGAACGATCCGGCAGCAGAAAGGCCGCCATGCGGAAAAAGCCGTCCTGCAGCAGCGCGCGGTACAGCGGGCGGCTCTCCAGCTCGCGCCGGTCGGCCGCATGCGCCGTGGCAAGAAAGCGCACGCCGCAGTAGGACGCGCGCCGGATCGCAGCAATGTCCGCCTCGGCCGTGATCTCGTCCACGGCGATCCACTCCGGATTCATCGTGCGCAGCAGCAGCTCGATGCCCGCCGCCTTCGGTGCACCGGACAGCACGTCCGTGTGCGCGCCAAGGCGGAATTGCGGCACGCCGGAGGCACAGGCCGCCAGCTCCAGCCGCTCGTCCACAACGCAGATGCGCCAGCCGAACCGGTCGGAGAGCTGCCGGATGAGGTCGCGCAGCAGCGTCGTCTTGCCGCTGCCCGGCGCGCCGCACAGGAGCACGGACTGTGGCCGCGCCCAGAGCGCATCACGCAGGCGGTCGGCAATGCCGTCCGGCTGGCGGGCGATGCGCAGGTTCAGGGAAGACGGCTCGCGCAGGGCCGTGATCGTGCCGTTCTGCACGACGGCCGTTCCGCAGATGCCGAGGCGGTGTCCGCCCGGCAGCGTGACAAAGCCGCAGCGGGTCATTTCCTGCATGGCATAGGCGGAGCGCTGCGTTGCCTGCTCCAGCATACCGCGCAGCAGCTCCGGCGTGACCGGAGCAAGCGGCAGCGCCCGCTCCTTACCCGCGATCCGGCAGGCAGGCGGCTGCCCGCAGCGCAGGCGCAGCTCCTCCATGGCCCCGGCATCCGGCAGCCGGTCAATGGCCTGCCGCAGCCCGGGCGGGCAGATGCGCAGGGCCTGTCTCACTTCTTCCGTCATGCTCGTCCCCTCCTGCCCTTACTCTATGCGTCCGGTGCAGATGGTAGGACAAAAAATAAGCCGCCCCGGAAAACCGGGGCGGCAAGGTTCGTGCAAGGAAGAACCGATGATCGGAGCTGAGAAACATCTGAATGAAATCTGCAAGAGTGGATGGTGAGAGATTTTTTGCTAAGCCGATGTTTGGGAAACGCAGGAATACTTTGTGTATTTCAAGTTTCCCGAACAGATGGATCAGCGAAAAAGATCCGGCATCCACCGAAGCCGATTTATTCAGAGGTTTCTAACTTAATTGTGCGTCTTGCGGATGGCGCGGATGAGTGTCGAAACGGCCGGGCTCAGCACAAGATTGAGGCCGAGCTCGACGAGGAAGTTCACACCCGTCAGGGTGAAGAGCACATACGTCAGCAGCGCGGAGCCTGCGGCCCATGCACGGAGCGTCTCCTGGAAGAACAGCACCATGCCGAGCAGGAACACACCCGTGTTCACGACCGGCGCGGTGATGGCAGCCAGCAGAACGGCGACGGCATTGCGGCCAAGCGCGGCATCCTTCCGGGCGACGAGCCGGTAGACAAGGCCGGCGCACCAGCCGGACAGCGTGCCCTTGCCGATGCAGACGACGGCGCAGAGGAACGGATTGGCCAGAAAGACCAGGTTTCCGCCGTAATCCGCACCGGTAGCGGAGTTGATGTAGACAACAAGGCCGAACACCGTGCCGAGGATCGCGCCCGCTCCCGGGCCGTAGAAGGCTGCGCCGACCACGATGGGGATCAGCGTCAGCGTGATAGAGACCGTGCCGATCTTGATGACACTGCTGAGAAGCTGCAGCACCACGACGAGCGCGGCCAGGACGGCAATGCCGACCATACGGTTGATTTTCTGATGATTCAAGGGAATACCTCCTGCTGTCGCTCCGGACGACCCGGATGCAACGCATACAATTTATTTTGCAGCCGGGCACGCCTTGCCGTGCTCCGGCATACAAGCAGATCAGGGAAGCTCGTCTTCGACGGGCGGCGCGGGCGGGGCATAAGTGCCGTTCTGCATCTGCTCCCACTGCTCGCGGGTGATGAGGAGCTGGCGCGGCTTTGCGCCCTCATACGGGCCGATGATGCCGCGTTCCTCCATCTCGTCCACGATGCGGGCCGCACGGGCATAGCCGAGCTTCAGCCTGCGCTGCAGGAACGAAACGGAGGCCTGCCCCGTCTCCAGAATAACGTCGACCGCCGCTGGGAGCAGCTCATCTCCCTCACCGGTGTCCTGCGCGGCTGCGCCGCTGTCGGGCTTGCCGCTCTGCTCGGCGCGTCGTTCGATCTGCTCCATGACCTCGGCGGAGTAGTCGCTCTGCGACTGGGCCTTGACCGCGTTCACGACGGCCTGCACCTCTTCATCCGAGATGAAGCAGCCCTGCACGCGCTTCGGCTTTCCCTGCCCAAGCGGCGCAAAGAGCATATCGCCCTTGCCGACGAGCTTTTCCGCGCCCGGCGTGTCGAGAATGATGCGCGATTCCATGGCGGACGAGACCGCAAAGGCAATGCGCGACGGGATATTGGCCTTCATCAGGCCGGTGATGACGTCCGCGGACGGACGCTGGGTGGCAATGACGAGGTGGATGCCGGAGGCGCGGCCCATCTGCGCGATGCGGCAGATCGACTCCTCGACCTCCTTGGCGGCCACGAGCATGAGGTCGGCCAGCTCGTCGATCACAACGACGATCTGCGGCAGCTTCTGCCGCTCCGGGTCGCCTGCGATTGCCTTGTTATAGGAGTCGAGGTCGCGCACGCCCTCCTCGGACATCAGGCGGTAGCGGCGCATCATTTCCGTTACGGTCCACTGCAGGGCGCCTGCGGCCTTCTTCGGATCGGTGACGACCGGGATGAGCAGCTGCGGAATGCCGTTATACACGCCGAGCTCGACCATTTTCGGGTCGACCATGATGAGGCGCACCTCATCCGGCTTGGCCTTATACAGCAGCGAGACGATGAGCGTGTTCATGCACACGGACTTGCCGGAGCCGGTCGTACCGGCGATGAGCATGTGCGGCAGCTTGGCGATGTCGCCGACGATGCAGTTGCCGCTGATGTCCTTGCCGACGGCGAACGAAATTTTGGACTTGCTGCTGCGGAAGGCCGGAGAATCGATGACCTCGCGGGCGTAGACGGTATTGACGATCTTGTTCGGCACCTCAATGCCGACGACGGAGACCTTATCGGGAATGGCCGAAATGCGCACACCGGCTGCGCCAAGCGCCAGCGCGATGTCGTCGGCCAGATTCGTGATCTTCGAGAGCTTCACGCCGCGGTCCAGCTCCAGCTCGTAGCGCGTGACGGACGGGCCGCGGATGACGTCGACGATGTGCGGCTCGATGCCGAAGCTCTTGAGCGTGTCAGCAAGGCGCTGGGAATTCTCGCGCATCTCGGACGTGGCATCCACGCTGCCCTCACGGCGCGGCGTCAGCAGGGAGACCGGCGGGAAAACATACTCGGCCTGCCCGGACTGCTCCGGCTGCGGGATGACAAGTTCCTCTGCGTCCTCCTGCTTTGCAGGCGCAGGACGGACCGCCGGCTCGTCGTGCTGCGGCGCGGGCGCTTCGTCCCACGGCGCGGCAGGCTCCTGCTCCGCGGCGGGCTCCGGCCGGTCCTCCGGCTCCTCCGGAAGCTCCTGCACCGGGACCGGCTCAAAAGCAGGCTCGGGAACAGGCTCCTCCGGGAGCGCAGCCTCCGGTACGACCGTCACGGGATGCTCTGCCGCGTGAAGCGGCTCCTCCGGGACATCGTCACAGGTCACAGAGACCGGTCTCGCAGCCGGGCGTTCCTCCTGCTGCTTTTCCAAATATTCATCCGGCGAGGGAACGCGGGACTTTTTCTTCCGCTTTTCCGCCTTTTCCAGCGGGGGATCGTCCACTGGCAGGTCAAATTCCGCCGCACGGCGCTTTTCCACGCGGGCGATATGGCGGTTGGCCATATGGTTGACGATGCGTTCGGCCGTGTCCTGCTCGGGCTCCGGCTCCTCGTCGGGCTTCTGCAGGCGCGGGCGGTTCTTGATGGCCGTGATGATGCTGTTGACCGTCATATTCATGATGGTGATGATCTGCACAAGCATCAAGAGGATCAGGACGATATACGCGCCGACGACGGTGATTCCCGTCTTCAGCAGCATGGCCAGCAGACCGCCCAGCAGGCCGCCCGTCGTTCCGGCAATGCCGCCCTTGAACAGTGCGGGCACGACCTTCCACTCCCACACAAGGGCCTCGCCCTGAATGAGATGGTATACTGCCGAGACGGTCAGAATGAGCGTGAACACGCTGACGATGCGCAGGCGCACCGGCTTGCCGCGGCTCGTAAACAGGATGACGACCGTGGCGATGAGGGCCAGCGGCAGTATGTAGCGCCCGGACTGTCCGAACAGGCCCGCGATAAGCGAGGCGAACGGCCTGATCAGAAAGGCAGTCGTGTTGAAGCAGCAGATAATGGAGAAGATCGCCAGAAAAATGCAGACGAGCGCCCAGATCTCGCGGCGGTTCTGCGTCTGGCGCTTCTGCGCGGCGGTCTGCTTTGCAGTCGGCTTTTTAACGGGTTGCGATTTCCTTGCCATGATTCCCCTCCGTTCAGGCATTGATAAGCGCCAGGATCAGCGCGATAACGGCTGCATCCCAACAATAATAGGAAAAAACACGCAGCTTTCCCCGGTGCAGCAGATATTTGAGATACTGCAGGGCAAAATATCCGGCCACGGTCGAGGCGACGAGCGCGACGAGCATCGGCAGCCACAGCGACGCGGAAAACGTCCCCACAATGACTGCACGCAGCAGGCGGTAGACGAATTCACACAGCGAAAAGCCGAGCGTCAGCATCGCCGTAAAGCGCAGGGCAAAATCCGTCCGCAGGTCTCGCAGACGGCAGACAGCCAGCGTCAGACCGAGCGGCGACAGGCCGGGCAGCACGGCGGCCAGACGAGTCGCGCCTGCCAGCAGCGCATCCGGGAGCATGAGCGCTCGGGCATCCTTCTGTCCGCCGGGCCGTCCCGCAGCAAACAGGATAAGGCCGTTCAGGCAGAAGAACGCGGCGATGAGCGACAGGCGCGTGATGCGCTCTGCCGCTGCGCACCAGATCAGGCTCAGCAGACCGATCGGGAGAGCAAGCAGGCCCATCAGGACGGCGCGGCGGCGTGGAGACGGCTGCCGGGCGCGTTTTCCGCGCTGCGGGCGGCGCGCAAGCTCCCCGCAGGTCAGCTGCAGCTCTCCGGGGAAAGCCAGCACGAGCGCAGCGCTGAGCCCGAGCGTGATGGCCGCCCGGACGTACAGTCCCCCGCCCTGCGTGAGCGGCGAGAGCGCAAATGCGTCCTGCAGCACGGCCGCATGCCCGCTGAACGAGACCGGCAGCAGGCCGGTCAACCCCGCGACAAGGCCATAGATCAATGCTTCCCAAATCTTCAAACCAAGAATCTCCTGTAATTTTGCTTTGAAGATTATTATAGCACAGGAATGTTAAAATTGCTATCCCTTGTTTCCCTGTTTTCGGGAGATCATCCGGTGCAGGCACTCCAGGGCATCGTGCAGGCCGCCCAGACGGTCAATGAGGCCGCTTTCCACGGCCTCGCGCCCATAGACGATCGTGCCGACGTCCGTGGCGATCTGCCCGGTCGCCATCATATAGTCCGAGAACTGCTCGCGCGTGATGCGGGAATTCGCCGTGACAAAATCCGTGATCTGCTCCTGAATGCGCTGAAAATAGTGATAGGTCGCCGGTGCGCCGACAACGACGCCGCTCATGCGCACAGGGTGGATCATCATGCTGGCCGTCGGGACGATCATGCTCTTCTTGGCCGAAACGGCCAGCGGGATGCCGATGGAGTGCCCGCCGCCCAGCACGAGCGACACGGAGGGCTTCCGCATCCCGGCGATCAGCTCCGCAATGGCAAGTCCCGCCTCGATGTCGCCGCCCACGGTGTTGAGCAGGAGCAGCAGGCCGTCGATGTCCTCGCTCTCCTCGATCGTGGCCAGCAGCGGCAGCACATGCTCGTATTTTGTTGTTTTGATCGTCTCGGGCTGTGCCTGATGGCCCTCGATCTGCCCGATGATCGTCAGGGTATAGATATTGCCGCGCTTCGTCTGCGTCAGCCCCGCGCCAAGCTCCTCCAGCCGCTCCTGCGCCCTGCTCTGTGTTTCGTCCATGCCGTTCCTCCCTGTTTTTTCTGCTCCTTAGTATGGTGGAACGGGAGGCAAATCATTCAAAGTGCTTGAAAAAACACGAAAAAATGTTATACTAGTCTAAAATGAAGCAAAGGAGCAATTACCATGGAATTTACTTATACGCCGCACGGCGTCTGCTCGCGCCAGATCCTGCTGGAGCTGGACGGCAATAAGGTCTCGAATGTTCGCTTTATCGGCGGCTGCAGTGGCAACACGCAGGGCGTCGCCCGGCTGGCCGAGGGCATGGATGTCGATGAGCTGATCTCCCGCCTGCAGGGCATCCGCTGCGGCTCGAAGCCCACGTCCTGCCCGGACCAGCTCGCCAAGGCGCTGCTGGCCGCCAAGGAGCAGCAGAACGGATAACAGAAAACCGAGTAGGAGGGACGTTTAGTCCCGTCCTCTCACACCACCGTGCGTACCGTTCGGTACACGGCGGTTCAATCGCATAAGTGCACAGACTCGTACCGGTCTAGGATACTGTAGTATCCTGCCCGTGCGAGTCTTTCTT